>JBBSJZ010000121.1:0-12927 GCA_038256795.1 Pirellulales bacterium
ATTCCAACCCCCGTCCTACGTGAAGGAGCGTCTGGAAATGATTGACCGCGTGCTCAAGGAGTCACGGCCGATGATTATCCGTCACATTTTTCTCGGTCGACGGATTGAGTCGACGGTCTGGCCCATCCGCGACAAGACGCCGCCCCATAATCGCGTGATCGTCGTGACGCACCAGTGCAGTGGCGAGCCCGTGCTGATCCCCGCCGCCGAGGGTTGTGAGACGATTGAAACGAAGCACATCGATCTCGGACCGCTGGATATTCTAAGCCCACGTGAACTCGAAGTGCTCGTTCTACTTGGACATGGCATGAGCGTGCCCAAAGCCGCCAAGGTGCTCTTTCGTAGCCCCAAGACGATCGAACGGCACAAGTCCTCGATCAATAAAAAGCTAAACATCCATTCGCAAGCCGAGATGGTGGCGATCGTTGCTGCCGTTGGACTTGAAATTGGTGATACGAAACTCAAGCGGATGTCGGGCGATCCCGGGTAGGCAAGCGGTGATTTCTCAGTCGCCTTTCTCGTTCACCTTTTCAAGGATCTCCATCAGGACACGGTCCGATTCGACACCCTCCGCTTGAGCCTCAAAATTCAGCACCACGCGGTGCCGCATCGCTGGCAAGTAAACCCGGCGAACATCCTCAAAGCTCACATTGAATCGGGCGTCCAATAGTGCCCGAACTTTAGCCGCAAGTGCGAGTGTTTGGGCTCCACGGGGACTGCTTCCCCAGCGGACGTATTGATTCGTGACCGCGACACTGTGCGGGCCATCCGGATGCGTCGCCAGTGTCAAACGTACTAAGTAGTCCTGGACGTGAGGCGCCAAAATCACCTCGCGGACGAGTGCTTGCCAACGACGGATCTCTGGGCCATCCATGACTTTGGTGAGTGTGGGGCGATCACCGCGAGTCGTTCGCTCAACGATGGTGTTGAGGTCCTCACGATTGCTATATCCGACCACGAGTTTGAATAGAAACCGATCAAGTTGTGCTTCCGGCAACGGGTACGTTCCCTCTTGCTCGATCGGGTTTTGCGTCGCCAGCACAAAGAAGGGTTTGTCGAGTTCGTAACGATGTCCGCCCGCTGTGACCGTACCCTCCTGCATCGTTTCGAGCATGGCGGATTGTGTCTTGGGGGTCGCGCGGTTGATTTCGTCGGCCAGCAAAATTTGCGTGAACACGGGCCCACGTTGAAATTCAAACTTGCGCCGTCCCGACTCGTCCTCGACGATCATATTCGTACCGAGAATATCCGCGGGCATCAAATCGGGTGTGAACTGGATGCGATTGAAGTTCAACTCGAGCACCTCGGCGAGCGTCCGCACGAGCATCGTCTTGCCCAGTCCGGGAACACCTTCGAGCAAGCAGTGGCCACCGCACAGGATCGCGGTCAGGACCCCTTGGACGATTTCGTCGTGCCCCACGATCACGCGACCGATCATCTCGCGAACGTTCCCATATCGATCACGGAACTGTTCCGCTTGAGCCTGCATTGTTTCGACGACCGTAGCCATGGATTCCCCGGAAAACGAGAGCGAGCGGACTGAGATGCGAATCGCCTTCAGAGCGTTTAATGCCTGACAAACGACCCTTCGACCAGCCGACAGTGTAGCGGAAACAGGATTCGCTCGGAGAGTTGCTGCTCTTAGGGGGACGCACATTCGGAATAATCGATACGGTCGCGTAGTCATGTCAGATTTCCCCCTTTGTCAGGCTGGTTCTTGCGGGTTTAGGTCACTCGGGGCCCAGGCGGCGAGGTAGCGTTCGGATGCGGATGGTTCCACCAACGTTTCTCGCGACAACTCCATGTTTATGTTCACGCAAACGCCATTCGTCCTCGCACCCAGCGCCGCCTTCGTTGCTGCGCCGACCGTGTCGGAGTCAGATCAACTTGCTGAGGCGTTGGCGTCGAAGTTCGAGGAGCTGAGTCTCATCCATGAGCTCACCGAACGATTGAAGCTCGAAGAGAGTCCCGCCGAGATTTGCACCGCTCTCCTCGATCAACTGGCGCCGTGCATCAAGTCGACTTCGCTCGTCATTGACTTATTCGCGGATCAAGACAGTGATGTCGCGGCCGAGACGTTCCAGGCCGGCCAACCGCTGAGTCAGCACCGAGTCCAGCGAATCACGTCGGCTGCGACCTCAGCATGGAATGAATACACGGAGTGCGACGATACCGGCAGTGTCATGGTGCTCAATCACTTGACCGATCCGGAAGCCGTGGATGCGCGACTTCGTGTCGTGTTAGTTCCGATCGAACGCAAGAAAACGCGACTGGGTTACATGATGGCGCTTCGGACCGCTGACCAGGGCGAGTTCGGCTCCGTCGAAGCGGACCTGATGCGAAGCACTACGATGATGCTCGCCGTCCACCTCGTCAATCAACGCCAATTTCTCGAAATGCAGCAGATGTTCGAAGGGACGGTTCGTTCGCTCGTTTCCGCACTCGACGCCAAGGATACGTACACTTGCGGACATAGTTCACGAGTCGCAGAACTCGCCGTCGAGCTCGCGACGCGATTGGGTTACAACGAAGACTCACTGGCGACGATCCGCATGGCCGGGATCTTGCATGACATCGGCAAAATCGGTGTCGAAGATTCGGTGCTCCGCAAACCCGGTCAGTTAACCGATGAAGAGTTCGCACAAATCAAACTACATCCCGTGTTGGGGTTCGAGATTCTTAAGGGCATCAGGCCATTTCGTGATATCTTGCCGGCGGTCCGCCATCATCACGAATCGTGGGACGGTTCGGGTTATCCCGATGGCCTCGCTGGTGAATTGATTCCGCGTGATGCGCAAGTACTCGCGGTCGCGGATGCGTTTGACGCCATGACGAGCGATCGACCCTATCGACCTGGGATGCCCGTTTCCCGCGTCGTCGAAATCTTTCGCGAGGGTCGCGGCCAGCAATGGGCGGCTGATGTGGTCGATGTGCTCATGCAGTGTGACACGTGGCTCAAGGAAGCGAAGAGCAACTGAAGGTTGTCCCATTACCTCATCGCTACCGACGAAGCCGGATACGGTCCGAAACTCGGGCCGCTCGTCGTCGCATCCACGTTGTGGTCGATCCCCACGCCCGTTGATGAATCATTTAACGGTTTCGACACGCTGCAACAATCGGTATCGATCGCTGGTAAACGATTCTCCATCGGTGATTCCAAGAAGTTGTTCAAGCCCGGTGTACCAGGTTCGATCGATACGCTTCGTCACGCGACCTGGAGTTCGCTGAGAGCGAGCGGGTTTCGCGGTGGCGAATTGCGAGATGCCCTTCCGATCATCGCTGCGCCAGACGTCGCTGCGATTCGCGACACTCCCTGGTTGACCCATTTCAATGACTCTTGGCTTTTGGGCAATGACGTCGTGATCGGCGATGCCATCGACGCGGCGTGGTCACGATCCGAAGCCAAGCTCGTCGCCACGCGAGTTCGCGTCGTCACGGCCAGTCAATTCAATGCAGCGTGCGGTGTTGGCGGGAATAAAGCGGACTTACTTTCGCGAACCACACTCGGCTTGATCGCCCATCTCGCGGAGATTGCCGCGACGATGTCGCCCGCCACGCCAAGGCATTTGGACGTGTTCTGTGATCGGCATGGTGGTCGCCGGTTTTATGCTGCCGTGCTTCAACATACGTTTCCCGATTCGATGATCGAGGTCGAATTCGAATCCGCGCGGCAGAGCGTGTATCGACTTTCACGTCAGGATGAGCGATTGCGAATTCGCTTCACCGTCCGTGGCGATTCGTTCATCCCCGTCGCACTCGCATCCATGGTCGCCAAGTACCTGCGTGAGGTGTCCATGAAGTCGCTCAACGAATACTTCGCAACGCGTATGATTCCAGGCACGACGCTCAAGCCCACGGCTGGGTATCCCGCCGACGCCGATCGCTTCTTGGCGGACATCGCACCGATTATTGCGAGCGAAAAGATCGATCGCGCGTCGCTGGTTCGCAGCCGCTGAGGCGCAGTGACCTCGGGATAAGCCAATTCTACCGCTCGCAATCTTGGTCTCACCGAGAAACGACCGGGGAAGTGACTCGTGGGAAAACCCATCTTCGTTTGGTACGATACGGTCGAGATATGATTCTTTTTGCTTCCGCGTTCTACTGAGATTGATTGCCATGGCGCTTCCTCCTTGGACTGTTGAACTGCTGCGGCGTTCGCTCGCGGACGTCGCGAAACGTGCCAGTGAGCCCGAGACGTTGCAGCGAATCAAAGCGCAGGCGGCGGAGCTATTGAGCGAGTTGCCCGAGACGGCCGCTCGCTCGCTCGATCGCGTCATGCGAACGGCCGAGTCGAACAAGGAGAGTGTGCGACGTTGGACGCGTAAACACACGGCGCTCTGTGTCCCCATGCTCAATGCGACCGGAACGTTGCTGCATCCTGAAGGGACCGGCGTTCCCATTGCGGACGAAGCGATCTCCGCGGGCGTCGACATGATCCGTGGTGACGCGATTCTCGGCGACACGATGCAGGAGCGACTCGACCGCCGTTTTGCACGACTCGTCGGCTCGGATCGTAGCGTCGTGGTGACTGAATCGTTCACCGCGACACTCGGTTGGCTCACGATGCTGCTACCCGATCATGAGTTGGTGTTGCATCGGCACCACAGCGTGCGGCTGCCGAGCGGCGAGTCGCTTGCCAGTGCAATCCCGATGGTGACGGAGATTGGTGCGAGCGATTCCGTCGATGAAAAAGACTTTGCGGAAGTCGATGACACCAAGCCCATGGGGATTATCCAAGCCGACGTTGGTGGCGCGGCTCGCGAGGTGATTTCATTGGGCAAACGAGCGCAGCCGACCCTTCAAATCGCGATCCTGCCCATCGCCACGTTTGCGGCGATCGATGTGGCGGGCATCTCCAGTCCGCTTCCGTCAGCGCTCGGCATGCTGGACGCCGGTTTCGATTTGGTCGTGCTCAACGGAGCGGGTGTCGCTGGCGGTCCCCATTGCGGCGTCATCGTGGGCCGATCCTCGTTGGTCGATGGGATGAAGAGTTGCCACACGTGGGAAATGGTCGGCTCCAACGCGGCACTCGGTCCAGCCTCGGCGACGATGATGCTCGTGACGCTCGAAGCCGCCGCGACGTCGCCGGAATCATTACCGATCGGGGCACTGCTGCAAACGAGCGAAGAAAACTTGAAGGGACGCGCCGAGCGGATGGCATTACGGCTCTCATCATCCGAATCGATTGCCTCGAACCAAGTGACCGCGTCACCCGCAAAATTGACCGCGTCGGGGCGATGGACGTTGCCATCGCGGCAGGTGCGATTGCGTCACCGAAACCTACCAGCCACGGATTGGGCGATAAAACTTCGCGAGCAAATCCCCTCCATTTGGGCGAACGTCGACGGCGAAGAGGTCGTCGTCGATTTACGCTGGGTCTCACCCGCGGACGATGCCAAGATCGCTGCCGGCATCATCGGTTGATGGGCGAGGATACCGGTGGCGTTAATCGTTGGTTTTCGGCAATAGCACGTCGATCTCGGCATCCGTCATCGGCTCGTTGTCGGTTTGGTCGATCTGCTTGAATTCGAGCTGTTCGTTGAGGTCGGTTTTCTCGCGGGTTTCGGCGTCGTCGTTATTGTCAGCTCCGGCGGTGGGGTCATCGAGGTCGAAGTTTTCTTCGGAAGGTCGCAATCCACTGGGGTAGATCGGCACGTTGCTGCTGGGCACGGTCGCTCTGGGGTAGCAATGGTTCTCGCCGTGGCGGCCGAGGGGCCCGATCGAGCTAAAGCGTTCCTCGAAGAAAACCACCCCATGGGTTTCAAGGATGGTGCCGGTTTGCAACTCAAGCCGTGCCAGTTCGGTGTTGTACTGGGCGAGCGAGCTCGCCTCGCTGCTCACCGAGTTACCCCAGTCGACGATGGCTTGTAGCACCACGATGAACTGCACAATGCCGAGGTTGTATCGCTCGAGTTGCAGGTCAAGGTTGACTCGGGCGGCTTCGCGAACCGCCTTGAAGCGTTCGTACTGGGCAAAGAATTGATCGAGATTACGAACACTTAAAGCGAGCAGGTGCTCGATCTGGTGCAACCCCTGGTTAATGTTCGCTTGGTCACGACTGATGATCAGTTGTTGTTGACGTAGTAACGCGCGATCGCGGCGCAGGCCAAGCGGCACGGAGAAGTTCACCCCGAGTGTCCAGTCCTCGAAATCGCCGGAGCCACTGGACACCCGATTGCCCGCTGGCACTTGGCCCTCGAGGCCATTCCAACGATAGAGTGCGACGCCGTCGAGTTGGGCCTTGGCTTGGTTGTCCGCGAGCAGGAATCGTTGGCGATCGGCGTCGAGGATGAGCTTCAATTCGATGATGTCAGGCCGTTGTCGTTGGGCGAGTTCATTGATCGCTTGCCAATCGACGGTGATGGGTTCATTCACCATCGGCGTGACTGGGATCGTGCGTTCGGCTTCGTAGGGTGGGAACCCGAGGATGTTGAGCAGTGCGGCTTGACGCTGCAGCACGTTGGCCTGGGACGCGAGCAAGCTGGCGCGAAAATTCTCGAGTGCGAGCTGAGTTTGAGCGAGGTCACCAGCGTTCGCATCGCCGACCTCGACGCGCGTGATGGTGCGTCGGTTTGCAAACTCCGCTTGCTCGACTTGCTGATCACGAGCCCACAAATCCGTCTTGGCGAAGACGAGTGCCCAGTACGCCTCGATGACGCCTTGGACCAGTTGCTGGACGCTGTTCTTGTACTGGAAGTACGAACGTTCGGTGTCGATTCTCGCGATCACGATGGGCACGCGATTGGCGTCAATGCCGAAGCCACGAAGCAGGGGTTGGGTGTAGCTGAGATTGACGTTCGAGCGATTTTGGGGGTTGAGTGGGAAGACACCCGGAGAGAATTGCGAGCTCGTCGGGTTGAGGTTAAACGCGGCTGTACCCCCGGTTAAATTCCGCTGCGATAAACCGAAATCGAGCAGGTGAGTATCCGCGCGAGTGCCGCCGATAATCGCTTGGCTCGGATCGAGCGGGTCAAGAAACGCGTTGGGGTTTTCGGTGTGGCTGAAGGTATTGTTGACTCGGAGTTGCGGATCGAATGCGGCTCGCTGCTGGTCGATTGCGGTGTTGGCGATGGCGACGTCGTAAACCGTTCGTCCACTAGTACTCGCCGTGACCCCGCCGAGCACGCGGACGACTTCGCTGTTGGCGAGCCCGATACCGATCGCTTCGTCGAGTGAAAGTAGTCGTTCGGGGAGTTCGAACTGCAGATCATTCACCGTGGCGGGACGCGGTGTGCTGCGGGTCGGGTATTGGGGCAATTGCCCCGGTTGGCGAATGCTCGTCGACGTTTGTTCGGGCAGAATGAATCGGAATTCTTCGCCGCTGGTTACCGAACCAGCCCCCGCCCAGGCCAGCGCCAGGGCGGTAAACGCCCGTGCCACCAGCTTGGTCCGAAGCGGCCATTGATGGTGGTTTCGTTGGTTGTGATGTTCGCCGTTCATAGGTGTGGTTTCGGCGGATTGTGCCGCATTGGCCACGAACTCAGGTTTTGCCGTTACGACCGGAACTGACGCCCTTACGAACTGGTACAAAAAGTTTGGTGGTGCGGGATGGGGAATGGGGAATGGGGAGTGGGGTCGGAATTTGTTAGGTTGTGGTCGAGTTTGACGGCGAGCGAATCCCTTTTGAAGAGTGCCCCCAATGATCACAGTCAACGTGAACGGCGAAATCGTCTCGATCGACGGCCCGATGTCGATCGAGCGGTTGCTCGCGACGGTGCAGGTGCCGACGAATTACCTTGCCGTGGAACTCAACGCCGAAGTGGTGATGCGAGAGGACTACGCGGCAACGCTGGTGTTTAACGGCGATGACATCGAACTCGTGACACTCGTCGGTGGAGGCTAAGAGAGAGCATGGTGGATCACAATTTAGTCATCGGGGCGCACACGCTCGCGAGTCGTTTGATCGTTGGCACGGGCCGCTACGACACGATGGAACAAATGCGTGAATCGCTCGACGCGTCGGGGTCAGATTGCGTCACCGTCGCGGTCCGTCGCGAGCGGTTGTACGATCGCACGGGCCAAAACATTCTCGACTTCATCGATTTAGATCGCTACACGCTGTTGCCCAACACCGCCGGTTGCTACACCGCCGTCGATGCCGTTCGGGCGGCGAAGCTCGGGCGCGAGATGTTGCGGTCGCTCGGGAATGCGGGTGCCGATTGGGTGAAGCTCGAAGTGCTCGGCGATAGCAAGACCCTGTTGCCCGATCCCGTCGAAACGGTGAAGGCGTGTGAGCAACTCGTCGAGCTCGGTTTTTCGGTGTTGTGTTACACCAGCGATTGTCCGGTGACGGCGGTGCGACTCAAGAAGGTCGGCGCGGCGAGCGTGATGCCGGCGGGCAGCCCTATCGGTAGCGGACAGGGCTTGATCAATAAGAACAATTTGCAGATCATTCTCGAGTACTTGAAGCAAGATGATCCGACATACCCGGTGATCATCGATGCGGGCGTGGGTACGGCGAGCGACGTGAGTGAGGCGTTTGAACTCGGAGCCGACGGCGTGCTGCTCAATACCGCGATCGCACACGCTCGCGATCCCGTTCGCATGAGTCGGGCAATGCGCCATGCGACGATCGCGGGCCGCGAAGCGTACTTGGCCGGTCGGATTCCCAAACGCTTGTACGGCACCGCAAGCAGCCCCGAAGAGGGCGTCATCAGCACGCGTCCGTACGGCTCGTCCGCGCATCATGCCCCACCCCCATTGCCAGCTCCATGACCGTACCTCCGAACATTATCTTCATCATCACCGACCAACAGCGATTTGATACGATCGCCGCGCTCGGGTATCCGCACGTCGACACGCCGAACTTGGATCGACTCGTTCGCGAAGGCGTCTCGTTCAAACAATGCCACGTGACCGCTGCATCGTGCGCGCCCGCGAGGGCGAGTTTATTCAAGGGCTACTTTCCGCACACGACCGGGATTCTGCGAAATGCCGACACGTGGCGGCGGTCCTGGATCGAGCTGCTTAACGAGGCTGGGTATCACTGCACCAACATCGGAAAAATGCACTCCTGGCCGTTTGAGACGGAATTGGGATTCCACGAACGGTACGTCGTCGAGAACAAAGACCGCTATCTTGAAGGTCGCTATTACTTTGACGAATGGGACAAAGCGTTGCGATTCCGCGGTCTCGTCAAACAGCAGCGTGAGCACTATCGCCAACGAGCGGATTACCGCGACGCGCTCGGCGCCTTCGATTGGGAAATGCCCGACGATACGCATCCCGATTTCTTTGTCGGCGACATGGCGCGTTGGTGGATCGATACGTATCCGAACACGCAGCCACTTTTTTTGCAAATTGGTTTCCCAGGGCCGCATCCGCCCTACGATCCGTTGCCGAGATACTCCAAGCCTTACATGGAAAAGGACTTGCCGCTGCTACCCGTGACACGCGAGGAGCTCGATGGACAGCCCCCCGCGTTCAAGGAATTGCGGCAGCACAACCATGACATCGATCACGATAGCGTCGTGCTCGAATTGGAACCAACGATGGCCCAGCGGCACCGGCAACGTGCCTATTACCTAGCCAACGTCACCATGATCGACGAGAAGGTCGGTGAGATCATGACTGCGCTCGAGCGTCGTGGTTACCTCGACAACTCCATCATCATTTTTACCAGCGATCACGGTGATTGTTTGACGGATCATGGGCACAGCCAAAAGTGGACGATGTACGAGCAAATCACGCGCGTGCCGATGATCGTTTGGGCACCCGGACGGATTGCGGGTGGACGCTCCGTCGAAGCGCTCGTCCAGCAAATGGACCTGGGGCCGACCATTCTCGACTGGGCGGGCATCCCGGTCCCGCAAGACTGGGCCGCACGTTCGCTCGCTGCCGCATTCGATCCGAGCGTGGACTTCATGGGCCGTGACTATGTCTATTGCGAACAAGCCCAGGACGGCATTCTCACGGGTTGCAATTACATGACGATGGTCCGCGACAAGACGCACAAACTCGTGCACTTTCTCGACGAGCCGCACGGACAACTGTTCGATCTCGTCGCGGACCCCGAGGAAGTCGTCAATCGATGGAACGACACGACCGCGATTGCTGACAAAGAGCGATTGCTCGGGGAGCTTCGCGAATGGCGGATCCGATCGGGATTGCAGACGAAAGATTGGTGCCGAGATTGGCGTTAACCCCTCATTGACGCTGGGGCCACAGCACGAGCGCGTTAGCGATCATGATCAGGCCGCCGCCCAATAGCAGCGTTGGGTTGAGCGTTTCATTGACGTACGCAATGCTGCTCAGCGACGACAAGATGCCCGGCAGCACCATCGCCCAAGCCGACGCGAAGACGGGTTCGAGTGTGTAAACGACAGCCGCTTCTCCCGCGGATATGACGGGTTGATACTTGTTCATCCAGGCGAACGCGAGCAGCGACGCAAAAACGCTCAGCGCCGCGAGCAATCCGAAGAACCTCGGCTGACACGTCAGAGTCCACCAGACGGTGATCCCAGTATCGGGCTCGGCTGCAAAGGTTTCTGGAACCAGCGGAAAAATGACCACCAGCGTGATCAGAGCCAGTAGCGCCGTCATGGCAAACATGCTCGGCGTGAACGCGACGGATTCGTAACGTTTCCCCAGCGAGTCAACCATCATGATTTGCCCTGCGAAGACCATCGCCGCAATCGTCGTCAACGTGTCGCCCGGCATCCATCGGGATAATGCGTCGTCGGCAAACCCAACCGAGCCCTCGCGAACCTCAATCAATCCGGTCAAAATTGACACGCCCGCGAGCGCCACGATCGCGCCCACGATCACCATCAAACGCGGCGGTCGACGTTGGATCAATGCCTGGGCCAGCGGTGTGAAGATCACCACCAGACTCGTCAAGAAACCACTTCTCGAGGCGGGGATTGTCGCCAATCCGGAAATTTGAAACATCATGCCGACAAAGAACACGGCGCCGATCATGGCACCTGCGATCACGTGTCGCCGACGTACCATTCGCATCGTCGAGCGAAATACGATGGCAAAGAGGACAAATGCCAACCCGAATCGAAGCGTCAACATCCAAGCCGCGGACGCGAACCGGAGCCACGTCGAAACCTCGAATCCAGGTCGCGAAAAATGCTCGTCGATCTCAAAGTTGAGCGTCTTCATCACTGGGAACGAGCAACCCCACATCGCGTTGACGGCGATGAGTGCCGCTATCGCAACTTGACGTTCGCGTGGCGAATGACGATCGCCGGTCGAGGGATTGGCCGGCTGATTCACTCGAGTGCCTTAAATGGTTTTCCGAACGGTGACGCGAGGGACCGTCGGCTGGCTAGCCAAAGCGGAGCTTCGGGATAACCGTATAATCGCCCTGGGCGACGCAAGATACGTTGTCGGCACAAACGCTCCCACCCTGAGTCCCTTCGCGACGCGGCGAAAAATCCGCATCCAAGGGACCAATCTGGAATCGTGGCACTCAAAGAATTGAAATTGAGTGAGTATAATGAGTGGCTTATGTCAGTCCTTTGTTTTCGAGCTCGTGCGGGCGGATCATATCGTGTTGAAGCAATCTTTTCGCTGCTCCCAATCGGGATTTCTTATCCTTGTCGCCTGTGTCGCGACCCTGGTCATCGCTCCGCAATGGGTGTCGGCCCAGGCACCGGCGACCCGCCCCAAACCGGCCGCCAAGCCGGCCGCTAAACCGCCCGCGAAAGGCAAGGAGGACCCGAAGCTTACGCCACGCTGGGTGCCGATGACGACCAAGGACGGTGTGCAAATCCGGGCCTTCTATGCGCCGTCGCCTAAGGGCAAGGACGCAGTTCCGGTGATGATTATCCACGAGTGGCAGGGGCAAGGCAGTCCTTACGTGGGGCTTGTCAAAGCGCTCAACGAGGCCGGATGCGCCGTGATCGTTCCGGAATACCGGGGTCATGGTGCGAGCCAGAAGTACACGGACAGCAGTGGCCGACAACAAGAGTTCAACATCGCGCTGATGGGCAGGGCGGACGCGGCGAACATCATTCGGTTCGATCTCGAAGAAGTGAAACAATTTCTCAAAAAGGAGAACAACGCGGGCAACTTGAACCTGAACGCGCTAACCCTGGTCGGTATTCGCGAGGGCGCCGTGTTCGCTGCGAATTGGGCGATCAACGATTGGGGTTTTCCCAGCGTCGGCAAGATCAAGCAGGGCCAGGACGTGAAGGCGCTCGTGTTCGTCTCGCCGGTCAAGAACGCCGAGGGGTTCCCGATCGATGCCGCGATCCGCCACCAAGTGTTGATCAACTTACCCGTGATGGTGGTCGCGGGCTCGGAAAGCGTCGAAGCGGTCGAGGCGGCTCGGATCAGCAAGCAGCTCGAATCTCAGAAAAAACGAGTGTCGCGCGGCGAAGCCGCCAACTTCGAACAAAAAACGATCCCCACCTCGCTCAGTGGTCCCGCCCTGGTGGTCTCCGGTCCAGGCGTGTTGCCAGCGATCACCGCATTCATCACATCGAATGTCAAGTCGAGTGATGCATCGAACGCCTGGATCGAACGCCAGTAGCCAGCTTGCTATGGTGTACCAGATCTCAACGGCCGGCCGCGGCCAATTTGCTCGCCCCAATTTTTACGCTTCAGGAAATCGATTGATGCACGCCGTCGGAACTTTGAGCTGCGAAAATGACTGTGAATCCACCCCCTCCAGGACCCCCAAGTCCACCAAGATGTACGTCGATCCGAACGAGCCTCGAAGTGAGGGCGTTGACTTCAAGCGAATTGAAGATGCGGTTCGCGTGATCCTGGACGCTGTCGGTGAAGACGCCAATCGCGAAGGGCTGCTGGAGACGCCCGCACGCGTGGCTCGAATGTATGCCGAGATGTTCGCCGGACTCAAAACGGACCCTGGTCGTCACTTGGCGAAGGTCTTCACCGAAGACTACGACGAAATCGTGTTGGTGCGGGACATCAGCTTTTGCAGCATGTGCGAACACCACTTGTTGCCGTTCA
>JBBSJZ010000122.1:0-12915 GCA_038256795.1 Pirellulales bacterium
GGATGAGTGGTTCGAACTAGAGGTGGGACATCGCTTATGTGGCGTGGCTTGCACCGTTCGCAATGAGGACGACTTCATCTGCTGCAGCGAAAGGGAATCGGATGCGAGGGCGTCTAAAAAGTGCTTTGCAAACGACTGGGTCGTTACTCGTTGCAGCTAGCCGAGGAGATGACGAAGTTACTAAGTTTCGACCGTTTTGCCGCTCGCGATTGCCAACGATGCAGTGGAAGGAGACCCGGGTACGTTCGGCTTTCGTGGCTTCACACAGTACTGAGGGCTTAGTCGTGACGGTAAGTTCAGACTGAAAAGGAGAACGGGAACGAAAAAGTTTCGATCGAAGGTTTATGCTCTGAAGGGCTGGTTCCGCGAGAATCTTAAGACGCTGCGGACCGATGTTTGGTAGACGCTGGTGAGTAATCTTCACGGTCGCTATCCGTATTGCAACGTCGATGGCAATCGGCATTGGTTTGAGGAGAACTTCCATCACTTGGGTTGCTACCCGTTAACGCAGCTCGGACAGATTGTGAACTTTATCGCGATTGCGAGCAGTTGATGGTGTGGTTGAATGATAGGTGTTGGTTGGGAGCCGGATGCGCTAACAGCGCACGTCCGGCTCGAAGATCAGTTGGACATGGAGAGAATGCTGTGACACCACAACTGGAAACAAGTTGCAAACAATGAACAAGCATCCTATCCTCAACCTAAAAGATCCCGATCTGCTTGCGCACAGCAGCGGAAGACGTGTACTTGCAAAATTACATCGCCCGTCGCCGCGAGGTGATCCGACTGGCTTGCTCGCGTTCTTTTGTAGTTCAAAATTGCACCCGAACACACAGTTTTCACGGTCGTGTCGGAACTCTTCGCTACTGCATCGACGACACTCGTTTGTGGATTCGATTCGGGGCACATGACGATACCACCAACTGCTCGGCTGCTTGACCTGCTGGCATTTCGGTCGCAGACTTTGATTGCTAGATTCTCCCTTCGCCACCGCCGGCGCTACCGACTTCATCGAATGCCTCGTCATGAAACACAACATGTTCTCATTCCCCTACAGTTGGCTGTGGTTCTTCGCTGGGATGTTGACGTTTGGAGTTTGTGCTGATTTAATCCTCGGGTGGGGTAGTCGGAACCTTTGGGGTGCAATTGGCGGTGTGCTGTTCGTGGCAATTGGCGGCGCCGTGTATAAGCGTCGCAGCAATGTCCCTCCGTCAGGCGGCGGATGAGCACAAGTTTTCCGCCGATGCACGCGCGATGCTCGATTTCGCACCTAAGCGCACTGCTGGGGGTTCCACCCATCACGTATAGAACAACATGCTCGTTCATCTCACTCGGCATCTGCACTGGTGTTGGTATAATCTTGACGCTTCTCGCCGTCGGAGCGAGATTCGGGACACTCGCAACCGATACGTTGGTTGCCTTGTCTTTGGGGCTCTTCTTTTTCTATCAGCAGCGAATTGTGGTCGCGGCGCAATGCCGCCGTTAATGATCAACTTCCACCTCACCGACCGTCTTTCACGCATCCTAACTAGTTTCGACTTTACGCGCCGCTATATCGAGGGTGCCGGCGATTAGCGAGCGGGATAGTATGCAGCGAGTCCATGCATCTGAACCATCCAGTCAGGCGTGGCCACCAACGGATCAACCGTCGCATCTAGCGATGCAACGACTACTCCGGTTATCCACTCGCCAGCGTATGCGTTTCCAAGCAAAATAAAGTGGCCGTACCATCACTCGGGATGAACGCGAGGCCGCGCGCGAGTGCACCGCCAAACGAATGTCGCTGGTGTCCGTCTCAAAAGTTTTTTCGTCAGCGTTCGTGGATCGTGGAAAAACCGTTCGAGTTCCTGGAATCGATAATGGTTATCCGGCAGTTCCTTCTACGAGGAAGAGAAAGTGCAAACCGAATGGGCCTGGGCTGTGACTACGTTCAACCTCAGCAAACCGTTTGCACCGACTAACGAGACGGCGCGCCAAATTTGCAAACCTCGCCGCGCCGTCGTCAGTTTAGGGGATGCAGGGGTTCTGCGAGCCGATCCAGTCGGCTGACGCTGTCGAGCTCTCGCAGATCACGTGATTGCACGAAGGGCGATGAATCCAATCCAAATCGTCTTGTTGCCACGACGACTCAAGCCATTGGACCAGCGGCAGCGCCGCGAAGATTTCGCCTGACGGCAACTGTTTGTTTGCGAGGTGAACATGGGGCGTTGTGGTTTGTGATCGTAACCTGGCGGGTCATGGCGTGAAGACGTCCAGCGACGATGACTATGCTGGGTTATCGATTATCTTCGCTGGCTTCCTCTTCGCGGTCAGTCACCTCGCCGCAGTTGCCCTCGCCTCGTAATGCATTCTTAGGAGCTACCCATCTGGTGTGATGACTCCCATGGAAGTAACCAAAGTTAAGGGCTTAGGACTTTCACAAGACAATATCACGACCACTGTTGGGCGTACTCCAACGGAGGCCGCGAGCTGTCGTTTGCGAAGTGGTCAATTGCTTTCGCGAGGCGGCTGAACGGTGCCGTTCACCGATCCAAACGGGATCAATCTTCTCCGACGTCAGCGATGCATCAGGTTCAATAACAAATTCCGTGGTTGCTTGAATCTCGCGTTTGCACTGACGCTGTATCTCGCCACGTATTTTGGATCCCAGGTCGCGGCGGGAGTCGGTAGCGTCGCCAGGTATCGTCTGTTCCTCGGGCTTCCGATCTTGCTTATCGTTTCCTTCACGGATGCCCGAATTCTCTGAATGCGTGATCGGCTAGCGGCCTGAACCCATCACTTCAGCGTCCAACGTTGCTGCTGAACCGAAACTGGTAGCCGATCGCGATGCCTCCAACCGATTTGTGATCAAGATGTCGCGAACACGACAAAAATCAACACGCTGGTAGGAGGGAAAAGTAGATACTCCGCAATGACTATTCTAAATCGATTTGATGGATCTGGAGCGGTGGATGACCCCCCCGCCAGTGCGCATTTTGCGAATAATTAACGGTGAATCGCTTAAGCAGTCGATACCGATGTAGCGGAAGCAATTTCTCAACAGATTACCGTTTCTTGTCACCTGTTGATTGTCATGCACGAGAGCTTAACGCGGTCGCATTGACGCCCGTAGTTCACGTTAGCATCGCATAAAAAATATCTTGTCAGGAATGTCGATGACCTCTCCAATCCTTTCTCGTGTGATTAGCTCCATCGCTAAGGCCACTCGATACCCGGTTGAGCTTCTGACTGCCGGAGCCGATTTAGAAAACGATTTAGGGATCGATTCGGTCAAGAGGCTTGAAATAATAATTGCGTTGGGCGACGAGTTCAATCTTCGACTTGAAGTCGAGCAGCGCGATCCGTCAATTCGCACCATTGAGAATATCGCCGATTGGATCGATGGTTTGACTCGAGATGAGCGTACCGCCACTGAAGTTCGCGAGTACCGTGATCAGCCAATTGTGGCAACACCCCATGATTTCGCAGCTGCACGTAACGGACATAGAAGTCAAATCCACACGGCTGCGTCACAGGTCCACCTGGCTGCATCGCAGGCAGCTTCGTCTCCTCATTTTGATCACGCCGCTGCATCCGCAACTATTCCATCCACGAAGTCGCTGCTCGGACGTGTCGCGCTTGTAACTGGCTCGGGTCGAGGCGTAGGGAGTGTCATCGCGAGAGTACTGGCTTTGCGAGGTGCCTCAGTCATCGTTAACTCATTTCACTCGAGAGACCAAGGCGAGCAGACCGTAGCGGACATTAAAGCGAAGGGAGGCTCGGCAGTACATTTTTGGGGATCGGTGGCAAACCCGCAGCAGGTGGACCACATCTTCTCGCAAATTGAGGATCAGTTTGGTCGGCTTGATATTCTTGTCTGCAACGCGTCGGATGGGCGTATCGGTCCATTTATGGAACTAACATTGGAAGATTGGGACCGTGCCTTTCGTACCAACGTCACTGGGCACCACCAATGCGCGGTGAAGGCCGCTCCACTCATGCGTTCTAACGGCGGGGGGTCAATAATTACGATGTCTGCCGTGGGATCAGACGGGTTCATTGACGGGCTTGGAAGCCAAGGCGTCGTAAAGGCGGCGCTGGAAACGTTAACACGTTACTTGGCCTGTGAACTCGGACAATATGGGATTCGAGTGAACTGCGTGGTAGGCGGACCCGTCTACGGCGAGCTTCTATCCAAGTTTCCAAATGCAAGGGCAGCACAAAATCATTGGGAGTCAATCACTCCAGATGGGCAGCTTTGTAGCCCGATGGACCTGGCCAATGCGATCGCTTTTTTGGTGAGTGACGAAGCACGTGGTGTCAACGGGTCGGTATGGAAAGTAGATCATGGGTTTTCTGCGATGGCCGACGGGAGATCGATTCGCTTTACAACTAAAGAGCCTATGAAAGCTTTTCATTAGACTCGATATTTTTGCTAGATGCTTAGGGGCGGCATATGGTGGCTTATTTTGCGACCGACTACACCATTCATTTTGACGATACGATGGCGTATGGAGGCCATCACTTCCTTACCTCGTTCAAATTCCAATGCGCAGCTCGCGAGGCATTCTTATTTGGTGAACGCATCTTTGATGACGCCGGCGTAAAGTCATCGCTTGCCCAGGTTCACCTGCTTACCGCCGATGCCTATTCCCGAAATCTCCATTCAACAACGCTTGGAGATCGGGTTGCAATTCTATTGACTCTTGAAGAATGGGGACGAGCTAGCGCCAGGTTCTGCTATCGCGTCATCGACAACCAGGGCCGAAGCATTTGCGCCGGCTTTCAAACTTTGATTTGCGCAGATGCCAAAACCGGCAGTCCGGTGCCTCTTCCACCTGCACTTCGTGAAGCGATGGATGGGATGCGTGAAATCGAAGAGCCGCGTGTAGCCGAATCGTTTCGCGATTGCGTCCTTGCCGGGGGCAGCAAGCTTGATGCTCTTTTTGGTGATGAAGAACGTGCCACGGCAAGCCAATTTCTATCGCACCGTTATCCGAGCCCTGCTGTGATAGCGGCAGTCTCGCATCCAGCGATCGCGGGCGATAAGTCTGCTGTTGCAACGCCACTGGATTGTATCGATACGATATCGCCGGCGGTTGAAGCGTGGGTATTTGCGGGACAAGGGGCTTTTGATGCGAATCTCTTGAGCCAGCGAGTGGCAATCTACCTACAGCGAAGAAAATCGGCTCGTGAAGAACTTGAGCTGTGCGCCATCATTGCCAGTGAGCATATTGGCAGCAACGCTCAAGTACTCATTGATGGACCCGTAGACAAATGCATTGAAGCCGTCAAAGGCGAGGCCGAATTGTTGCAAGTTGCCATTCACTTACAGAATGTGCTTGGCGGACAAATCCGCTTGGAAGAAGGGCACCGCCCAAGTGCCTTGATCGGACACAGCTTTGGAGAGATCGCAGCCTTGGGAGTTGGGGGCTGCTTCGACCTTGCCACGGGAGTTCGAATGGTTTGCCTGAGAGGCGAAGCGATTCGAAAGTATGCGCCACCGGAGAGTGGGCTCCTCGCCATTCTTTCTTCGAGGCATCGAGTGGAGATTGAAGCAACGCTACTTGAACTTGATCAAGTGGTTGTGGCCGGTCGGAACCATGATCAGCAGACGATCGCATCCGGCCCTATTGCCCAACTGGAGCAGCTGAAGCGATTTTTTCAAAGTATAGGTATTGTCGCGGTTAGCATTCCGAGTTTAACGTCGTTTCATCATCCACAGCTAAGAGTCGCCGCCTCAAGTTGGCACGAGCAACTCCGCAGTATTCCGTTTCAGCAGCTATCTTTTCCCGTTTACTCTCCTATCGGCCGTCGATTCATAAAGCCTACGGATGACATTGCTACCGTCTTAGCAAGTCAACTCTTGCGACCGTTTGATCTCCAGGGTGCAATTTCAGACTTGGTAGCTACTGGAATCACGAAGTTTGTTGATTGCGGCTCGACGGGGTCCCTCGCTGCGATCCTTTCCAAAACATGCCCGGACAAATTGCAAATATGCCGAGCAGGCGAGGAGAGCGAGTTTGCGCAGTTTAGCCCCAGCGACCAGTCACCTAACGCAAAGCAGCGTGACTCGAAAATTGATAAGATTGAGCTCGCAAGTGAGCCGGTTGGTTTGCCGGTTACCGTATCAGACCTCAGCTCTCACTCCAGCGAAAGTCATTCGCGATCGGTACCCAGTGTCGCCATCGTTGGTCGCGGTTGCATACTGCCAGGAGGTGCAAACTCGCCAAAACAATTGTTTGCATCGATAACAGAAAAGCGGATGGGTATCGTCGACCAGTGCTCATTCGATCCATACTGGTCACGAGACTTTTATTCAGAAACACTCGTCCCCGATCGCTCCACTTCTCATCTTTGTGGTCGCATCGACAGCGCCGACATTAGAATTCCAGCGGGAGTTGACTCAGGCATTTTTCAGAAGTTTACTCGAACTCAAAAGCTAATCTGTATCGCGCTGAGCGATTGCGTGACCGCCATCAGTGGTACGGATCGCGTCGTTTGTTTAATCGGTGCCACGGCGGATGGATTCGAGGATCAAGACGAAGCTTCGTCCTTAATCTATGCAGGGATTGACCCTTCCGATCCTTACGTCAATCAACGAATGAACTCCGCTCGGTCCGCTTGTAGAACACCTCATGATGCAGTGCAGGAGGTTTTTGATTGCATTGTCCGTCCTGGATTGAAGGTTATTCTCATCGACGCAGCCTGCGCGTCGTCTCTGTATACGATGGCGTTGGGAATGAAGTTGTTGGAGACGGATCAAGCGGACTTGGTCATAGCGGGAGGCGTTTTTTGTCCGGGTCCAGGGAACAGCTGCCTTTTCTCTCAATTTCGCGGGACCACATCGACTGGCTGCAGACCGTTTGATGCACACGCGGATGGCGTCGTATTTTCAGAGGGAGCCGCGCTAGTTGCGCTGCGACGAACGGTGGACGCCGAGCGGTTAGGAATGAAAATCGACGCGACCGTTCTGGGAGCGGGGCTTTCAAGTGACGGGCGCAGCTCATCCGCAAATGTTCCGCAATCGCATGGGCAAATTCTTTCTCTGCAACGTTGCTATGGTGCGTACGGGATCGATCCCGCATCGATCCGAGCGATCGAAGGCCATGGAACTTCCACTCCTGTTGGCGACTCAACCGAAGTTGAAACGCTTCGTCAGTTCTTCGCTGAGCATGCCACGACTCCGGTTCTCATTCACAGTCTAAAAGGAACACTAGGGCACGCTGGCTGGGCGGCTGGCACTGCGTCCGTCATTGCGGTCTGCGAATACCTTCAACGCGGCGTATTCCCTGGACAGGCATTTTTCCGAAATCCATCAAACTCGCTTATAAGCTCGCGCGGAACACTCGCAGTATCAACGCATCCAGTGTCGCTCAGCCAAAAGCAGTTGCGTATCGCGATCGATGGATTTGGATTTGGTGGTGCTAATGCTCACATTGTGCTGGAAAAACATCGCCCATCACCAACGAGTTCCGACACCGAGCAGCAGCAGCTTCGATCATCTGGTGATAGCAATGACGATGCGCTCGTGGTGGTAGCCTATCATCAATTGCACGCGGCTCCGTCCGTGACCGGCGAACTGCGATTTGATCGCGATAAGATCAAACTGCCTAAAGACTTCATTGTGCTACCTGAGCTCTCCGAGGATATGGATATCAGCCAAACGCTGGCGGTTATTCTTACCCACCAAGTTGTTGCAAATCTATCAGATTTTGACGATAAGCTACATCGAGAAACAAGTCTTGTTCTGGCGATGAGTGGCAAGACCGAACGAGGTGTCGAGGCTACCACGCGAGTCATGAATCAACGAATGCATCGAAACCTAGGTCGACACGATCAGTTCAAGGTCGCGTTAGATTCGACATACCTCAAATCTCGTCCCTCGAAGGCCTACACACTGCAATGCATGATGCCAAACGTTGCGTCGGGTCGAGCGGCATTGTTGCTAAATCTCAACGGTCCTAATTTTGTTGTCGATTCGGGAGTCAATTCATTAGAAGCCGCATTCTCATCCGCAGCGATGCTCCTTCATGATGGCATCAACAGCGGAACGCACTTCGCAATTGTCGCGGCAATCAAAGCCAATTCCTTGAGTGACCCGCACAGGATACTACCTGCATCCTCGGATGAATATGCGGTGGTTTTCGGAATCACAACGCGAAGCTATGCCAAGCAACGAGGATGGGCAGAAATCCTCGAAGTCGACAAAGCCATAGAGACACTGGCATTTTCCAAGGAGAAGTCTCCCGACGCCGCAAGAACTTTTGCGCAGGTGCAGTCTCTGGTGAATCTTCTTAAGGGGAAAGCCGACGGAGAGATGCGCCCGGCCACCTCGCAAAAACCATCCGCCGACGAAAGCAACGAAGACTGCCGGCTCTACACGCCGGTCTGGGTAGAAAAAGGTTCTGCCCTCGGTGAGAGATCGAAGGATGGGATGAGGGCTGCTTCGTTCCTAGCAATCGTTCCCGCGAATGAAAAGCTGGTCGGAGATCTAGTGAAAACACTCCCCGAATTTTTTCCGCGATTTTCAATCCTAGTTGTCGGTGATACTTCGTCCGGAATCGCTTCCAAGATTAATCTTTCGAACGTCTGGGCAATGAGTGACCAAGACATTCACGAGTCGTCTGCTGCTTTTTCACGCGTCGATCAATTTGAGCCGGATGTTATTGCGGTTTTTCAGACTGCTAGTTCGTGGAAGTTTTTGGAGTCATTGTCATCGTTAGCCAACGATAACGGCCTCTGTGAAACTTTTTTTCTTCTGGCGCAGCGTAGCGTGAAGAGATTAAATGAAGGGAAAGTTGAGCTTTGGAGTGTTCTCTTAGATGGGTGGCGAGGATTCATTCATCCACAATCTGGTCCATTTGCCGGATTGCTAAAGTCCGTGCAACGCGAGATTCCAACTGCGCGACTAGGCTCGATTTGCACAGATAGCTCGTCAATTGCTGACGCTTTGGAGGCTTTGCGCATCGAGCGCGTACGCGCGAGCTCTGAACAAGAGGTCGTGTACGCCGGGCGTACTCGCCTTGTTAGGCGTTTGCGTCCGACTCTGTCAAAGCCGTGTGTCAATGCACAGGCAGTCCTCAGCGCTGACTCGGTGGTCGTCGCCACGGGAGGTGGCCGAGGAGTGACAGCTGTGTTGCTTGAAGCGATCCTTCGTGATCATCAATGCACGATCATCGCACTCGGCAAAAGCCCCCTCGAGCCAGGTCCAGAAAACCCAGACGACGTTGAGGTCGAGCAGCAGTTTTACCATCGGTTCATCCAAGACAACCCGAATGCATCTCCGCTGCAAATGAAGCAGGACTTTGAAGCAAAGCGGGCCTGCTGGGAGGCTCACAGGACCATCCAATCTTTATCCGCACTGGGCGGTCAGGTAGAGTATAACGTGGTTGACGTAACTAACCACGATCAGGTTGTCAGCGCCGTTGAGCAAATTGCCACACGCTATGGCAAGATCGATCTTCTGGTTCATGGAGCTGGTGTACAGGTTTCAAAACGACTCGAACATCGCACGCTGGAGGATTTCCGTCGCACCTACGGTGTCAAGGTTGCCGGACTCAATCTGTTGGTCGAGTGCTGCTATTCCAAGTTCGGGAGAGTCGTCCCTGCACATGTCTTGACATCGGCGTACAGCATCTTCGGAAACGACGGGCAGCATGATTATGGCGCAGCCAACGAAACGATGGATCGGCTATGTGAAATGAGCCATGAGGTCTGCGGGAGTCCATGGTCGAGCATGGCCTGGCTGGCGTGGGATGGCATCGGAATGACTCGTGGGAGTGAATATCGCGCGCTTGCGAAACAGCGTAACTTGTCCGGAATCAACCGCGAGCTCGGGCAGCGACTGTTCCGCGAAGTCATTTCGGGCCGCACAGGTGCCGTAATCAACGTGCCTGTCGCCACCGCTGAGCGTCTCGAATATCGACTTCAGACTGTTCCACCTGTGAGCGAATCATCGCGAGGAAAGTTGATTGAGGTGCCTCTGAAGCTCTCGAGCATTGATTGCCTTGCCTTTCATAAAGTCCGTGGCTTGCCGACTCTTCCCGGAGCTTGGGTACTCGATCGGCTCGTTCACGCTGCGATGCAGCTCAATCCGAATCGCGATTGCATCGTCGGCGTAGAAGCTCAAGACTTATGTTTGATGCGATTTGTCCGCGACGCAAATGGTCTAGATCCGAACGTGCGAGTCATTGCTGAGGAAACAGACGAAGGGTATTTTGCATGGATGGTTTCAGATGTTCTCCATCCGACGGGGCGAATTCTTTCAAAAGATGTTTTGTGTGCCAAAGTAGCGCTGCGCTTTGATTATGATTGTCGGCCTTCCAAGTCTCAAGCTAGTGCTTTGCATTTTGAAAAGCACGTTAGTGGCTCGCCGCACCTTGAAGACCCCTATTGCCGAGGCATTCGTGAGGAAGTCGAACTTTCCGGATGTTTCAACTGTCTAGGTGACATTGAAATTGGACGCGATAGCAGGCAGGCAAAGCTGGTCTTGGCCCCTCAGTGTTGCGGAGCAGGCGTCATTCCGGCCTTGGCACTCGATGCGGCGTGGCGTGTTGGAGCCATGTATGCAAACTCCGACACCGAATCTCTTTTTGTGCCCGTTGAAGTCAAGCATATTTGGCTTCCCGTCGAGCCAGCAATGCAATTCAACTCAATTTCGAAGTGGATGATCGTCTCAACTACGCCCCAGACCATGAAGAGTGCTGCAAGTTGGGATCGTACCGAAGTCTTTGGCCAAGACGGAAAGCTGAAGTTAATTGTCGAAGGTGCCACTGCGAAGCGTATTGGGTAATTGATATGGCCGTTTTTTAGAGTGCGCTTTGATGTTCTCGCCGCTGCGACGCGGCGGTTTTAAAGAAGGACGAAACCTCTTGAGGTGGCAGCGGTCGACTATAATAGTAGCCTTGGTACTCGTCGCAATCGTGCCACTTCAGGAAATCTAGCTGGTCTTTCGTCTCAACGCCCTCTGCAAGCACACTCATTTTCAATGATTTGGCTAGAACGATAATACTAGACGCGATGAGGCCATCGTCAGAGTTGGGGATGTCTTTAATAAAAGCCCTGTCGATTTTAAGCCTGTCGATTGGAAATTGTCTTAAGTATGCGAGAGACGAATATCCAGTTCCAAAATCATCAATACTGATGCTGCAACCAAGATCGCTTACTTGCTTGAGCTTTGCTGCAGCTTTCTCAACGTCATCGATTAGCAGCCCTTCAGTTATTTCAAAGTCGAGTAGGCTTGGGTCGATAGCAAACTCGAGTATTGGATTCAGGATCGATTGATAAAATTCGGGGTCATTGAACTGCAATGCACTTACGTTTATTGACATGGTGACGTTGTGTCCCTCATTGACCCAAAGTGCCAATTGCCGGCAGGCCTGTCGGGTGATCCAGTTGCTCACCGGAAGGATCTCACGGCTTCTTTCAAGTAAGTGGATAAAGCGTATTGGCGGCACAACCTCCCCATCACTTCTCCAGCGAAGGAGCGCTTCAACACCATTAACATCGCCTGTGTTAATGTCGACTTGTGGCTGGTAAACCAAGAAGAACTGGTCCAGATCCAGCGCGTGAGAGAGTTTGTCTTGCACCATCCGGTACTCAATCAATCGGTCAGTCATTTCCCGTTCGTAGCATGAATGACCCAGCCGATGTTCCTTCGCATGAAACATCGCGGTGTCTGCATAGGCTAACAAATCCTTGTCGGTCTTTGCATGATCCGGGAAGATGCAGTAGCCCACGCTTGCTCCGAGCGGGAAGGTGGTATCCTCCAGTATGCACCGTTGCGAGAGCAGTTCGCACACCTTCACGGCAATTTCTTCGGCCTCATTCTTGCCATTAAGGTTTGTCGTAATGATGCAAAACTCATCGCCTCCCAGCCTTGCGACTTCTGACCGATCACCAAACTTTGCGACAAGTCGTTCGGCAATAGCGACAAGTGCCTGGTCTCCGACCGGGTGCCCCAGCGTGTCATTGATTTCCTTGAAGCCATTCATGTCAATAAGGAATAACGCCATTTGCGTCGAGGCATCCGCCGACTCCTTGATGGTTTCTCGAAGGCGCTCCTGGAATTGAAACCGATTTGTCAGCCCCGTGAGCGCATCCGTGGTAGCGAGCACCTGCAACCTTTGGCTCTTGATTTCCAAATCTTGGCTCAGGCGAATCAAGTTGGAGGTGCGTTTGCGGTAATACTCTTCGCCTTGATGGCAGCAGAAGTAGATACAAGCTGCCACTCCCAGCATCAGCACCAGTTCGTCAAATCTCGATGTCTGGAGTGATTGATCAAGGCCATATATCCAGATAAAGAATGCTGAGAACGCGATGACATTCACTGAAAACCAGTAAAGCGCTGCTCGCACGCCAAGAAGTTGAGAAGCGACAACGATCGAAACTGGGTAGAACAGCATCGTGCCGTTCATCGCTGGATCACTAATTGATACTGAAAACAATCCTCCCGCGCTTGCAGCCAAGTTCAGGTTCATGATTCTACGGAAATTGTTATTTTTGCGGTAACAAAAGTTGATCAGCAAGATCAATACCGAGTCGAAAACGCAGATATGAGCTGCTTCGTCATATCCTCGATGCCAAAGGAATGCCCCGAAGAAAAGCCAAGTTGCCCAGATTACAGCAACGAATCGCCACACTCGCTGTGCTCGCAGCTGATCGGCGCTGGTCGATTTGACAAACAAATCATCGCAATTCGTTGGTTTGCCCCAATCGTTCATTTTGATTCCGTCGAGTTGATAGAAACGAGGCGTATGTCAAACCCTAGGTCGCGTCACTCATGCTTTCGGGAAAGGTCATTGTTTTTTGACAGAAGAAGGCGAAGATTTCCCTTGCGTTGTCTTTGAATTCAGTGTGCTCCTTAAATTCTGTCTGCCTCGGGTTTTCCAGTCGGCCGGAAAAATTGCTGCGAGCTGTAGATTTGGGATACAC
>JBBSJZ010000123.1:0-12879 GCA_038256795.1 Pirellulales bacterium
CAACCGCGAAGCGAGTTCAAGGCCGAACTGAGAGTCGCCGCGTGAGTCGTAAGTCCTTACGCAGAAAGCGGCAGTGCCATTCAGTCCTGACACCTTTTGCTCTACTCGTTGGCTGGAGGACAAAGTGCCAGTGGTGTGGCATTAATTGATACGCCAGGATCTTGCAGGGATAACGCAGCAGACCCTCGGCCAGGATGTTCTCAAACGCTTCGTAGTCACCGTCTTTGTGAAAAAGCGTCGAGCGACCATTGCCTCGGTTCAAGGCATGGTAAATCGCGTTCTTCTCATCGGCACGTTTCGGACGGGGCATTCGTGCAGTCTAGCCGCTTCCAACCTCAAAGAAAAGAGTCCTGACACCTTTTGCTCTACCCTGACACCTTTTGCTCTACCTTCGCCAAGCCACGGTGCGGGTACTACTCCGGCGCTATCCGAATACGTCACCTGCATCGTTTTCGCGGTGCGGTTGTAGATCATCCGCATTTGGGTGCCATCCGGGTATTGGATCCGGACATTGTCCGCCTCGGCCGTGGTCGCAGTCACGCCGTTGTTGGTGTAGGTGTACGAAGTAATCCCGCCGGTCGGATTGACCATCGACATCAGACGCGAGAAGCCGTCGTAGGTGTAAGTGGTTGAGTTGCCTTGAGGATCGAGTGTTTGGATCATTTGGCCGTTGGTGTCAAACACACTCTTGGAAAAGTCTCGATGCGTGAGCGTGTTGCCTGAACGCGTGGACAACGATTGCGGCGAGGTGGAACCCGCGAACCAGGCCGTCGATCCGTCGGCGCGGTACAGCGCGAAACCGGTTTCGCGTTTGACTCTGCCGACGGGTGCGCCGGCTGAGGTATCGGGGACGAGTCGGATCGCATTGGGGTTGGCGCGATCGATCCCACTTAGGGCTGAGCCGGGCGTGAAGTTATCGGCGATCCCACTTTCGGCTCGATTGGTGAATTGATGTGAGATGTGTCCCACCCAGCCGCTAAATCGCTCGGCCGTTGTCGCGACAGCATTGAAGGTCGGATGGGCGAGGATTTCCAGATTGAGCATGCCGACATTACTACGAACGCCGGTGGCTGCATTTCACGTGTCGATCGCGGCAGTCAGATCCGGCGAGATCGAGAACCAAGCGACCCGTGCACCACCGGCTTCGGTCGTGAATTGGGTTGCGGTGCCGGTGACCGACACGCTTGCGAACACGCGTGCTCCGACGGTGCGTCCGAGACCGATCGGTTGGTTGGCCGCATTGAAATTGGGCGTGATCACATCGACGGAGAGTTCAAGGGTCTCGGGGATTGCCTTACCGGCGGGCACGGTCAACTTCACCCGCAAATCGGGCCGTTGGCTGTCTTGACCCTCACTGACATAGGTCACCGCTCCATCGCTCGACTTGACGGAGGCTGCGCCGTCGCGTGGTTGCACTTCGATGTCGGTCGCACAGGAGCACGGGCAATTGCATTTGGATTCTGGATCGGGCGAGGCGTCCGCTTCTTTACTGGCGTCGTAGTAGGTCTCGGTGATGTTAGCAGTGGCGGTGCCGTGATCTCCGGTGTCGCCGGAGTAGCGAGGTGAAGTGCGAAGGTTGGCGTCGATCGTCTCGGTGCCCTCGAGGATTTTATCCGCCACCGGTTCGACATCGATGTAAATATCGACGGGCCCAGTGCTCGTGACGATCGAGAAGAAGTTGCTGTTGTAGATCTTTGAGCCAGGGGAAGTTTCAGTAAAAATTAGCAGCGTTCCGCTAGGACGATGCCGAAGTGCGTAATCGGCTTCGAGTGTCGCGGAATCGGTTTTTGTCGCATCAATTGTTAAGAACGCACTTCCCGTCATTCGCGAAGTGTTATCGTCGGGCGAAATCTTGAAGGCGGCATACGGCGTCGCGATGCGGTACTCTTCAGTCGTTGATGGTGTTGCGGAGATTTGCAAGCCCTCAGGGCAAATCGTCGATCGTAACGGTACTGGACCCGCCGACGGTGATCGTGGTGTTGTTAGTGCCAGTGAATTGCTGGTTGGCGGGGGTGAAATCCAGGACTGCAGTTTCACCCGAATCGGTTTCTATCAAATCGCCGATAGCGGTGACGGCCAGGACCACTTCGCCGACGTTAGCGGGAGCGTTGAGCGTTAGCGACGGTAGGCTTCCGGTCAGCAATACTGTGGAAATGGGCAGCACGGTGCCCGTTTTGCTTTTCACGGATTCAACGGAGATGCCGTAGTCGACACTGGGGGTTGCGGTACCCGTGAGTGTCAACTGCAGCGTGCCACCATTCCACTGCGACGGAAAAAAAAACTTGGAGGAGCCGTTATCCGCTGGGGTCACAGGTTGGTAATAGACCGCACGCGGTTCTTTTGCGGTCCCGTCGAGGGTGGTGAGGCTAACTTGAGCGGTGCTTATTGCCGTGTCATCATCCTTGATTTGAACGCCGACCGAAACCGTTTTCGTCGTGGTCCCGTAGACTGGGCCGCTTTGGGTATAGCTTGAGATGAATTGGTAAGTGATTTCGGCAGCAAACGTTAGATTATCGTCCTCAAAGTCCTTCGTATCGACCAACGCATTGTTAGCGCCTGGCACGATCGAGGACACCAAGACCGTTTCGTCCTGAGTTGCGCTAATTTGAAATCCGTAGAGCGAACTACTTAAATCGAATTCACGATAATCAGGAGTAGGCGCTGGGATTGTGATGGAGCCGATCCCGACAACGTCATAGGCATCGACTTGGCCAGTGACTTTCAACTTCACCGCAGTAATTCCGACGAAATCACTGCCCATACCGTTGATTGAAAAGTAGGCATAGTTCGAGCCAGCGTTGGAGAACTAACTTTCCGACTTTGCAACCGTGCCCTCGCCCTGCGAAGCGTTTGGAGAGAGGACAATGCGCAAGTTGTTTTCGGGTCGTCGCTATGCGGGAGACAGTCGCAATCCCCTACAGACGCATTCAGGTGTGTTTTGAATGCTGAACGCGAATGACTCAAGAAACCGCTGTGGACTCGCGGGACGAAGAAGTCGTCGATTTGCGACGAAGACCGATCAGTCTTTGCGGTGCCACATCAATCTGGATCGCTATCGATCCGAACGTTTGCTCCAGCGATCACGTGTTGGTTGCTACGGATTAGCACCCTGATGGCGGCTCGGTTCGAGTACACTCAGTTTTCGGTGACCATGTCGGTTACTGTGAAGCATTGATTCTCGAGCGTCGTGTTGCCATGGGTCTGTTGTCGCCGCGTTTTCGCTTTCCATGGGGTCTGGTGACTGTCGCTGCCGTCGGGTGGCTTGCAACGGGATCGCTCGCCTGGGCGGCGGAGTCGGCGACGTTCTTTCGTGGTTTGAATCTCAACGGACACTCGGTCACGATCGACGGAAACGTTTGGGAGGGACGTGACTCGACGACGTACCAGTGCCGCGACAGTGCTTTCGAGACCCAGGACGTCGCCCTCGTTCCGGCGACGGATGAAGCTCGGGCGGTGATGATCCGCAGTAGCCGCTGGGGCGGTAATCGCGTCGAGCTCAGCGACATTCCCGCCGGGGTCTACACGGTGTTTCTTTATGTTTGGGAAGACAACAACTCGGAGACTTTCTCGGTCTCGGTGAACGAGCGTGAAGTGCTCTCGCGTCACCACAGCGGCCGCGCCGGCCGGTGGGATCGCTTGGGTCCGTGGTACGTCGAGCCGGACAACGACTCGATCGTGATCACGAGCAGTGGTGGCGCAGCGAACTTCTCCGGCATCGAAGTTTGGCGAGGCCGACACGATGGCACGATCGAGGAGATCTTCAGCGATGAGGATCTCGCTTTCTTTGAAAAGCGGATTCGCCCCGTGCTCGTCGAACATTGTTACGAATGCCATAGCGAGTCGTCGGGTGAAGCCGAGGGCGGATTGCTGGTCGATTCACGTCCGACGCTGCGTCGCGGTGGCGGAACGGGTCCCTCGGTCGTGCCTGGAAATCTTGATGCGAGCTTGCTCGTCACCGCGATGAGCTACACCGACGAGGCGATGCAGATGCCGCCGGATGGACCGCTGGCCAGCGACGTGGTCGCGGATTTCCGCTACTGGGTCGAACGAGGGGCAGCGGACCCGCGTGCTGAGGCGACGCGTTCACTCGGCAAACAGATTGACGTCGCTCAAGCGAGGCAATTCTGGTCACTGCGCCCACTCGATCGGCCAGGTGTTCCCGAAGCGATGACACCTGAGTCGACGTTGCCTGAGCGAGCGACGTGGCCAGCGGGTCCGATCGATCATTTCGTGCTCGCGAAAATGCAGGCCGCCGGATTGAAGCCGGCGCCGCGTGCGGATCGAGCGACCCTGATTCGGCGAGTAACATTCGATCTCATTGGGCTACCGCCGACGATCGCTGAGGCCAACGCGTTTGTCGTTGATACGTCGCCCGATGCGTGGCGCAGACTGGTGGATCGTTTGCTCGCATCGCCAGCGTACGGCGAGCGTTGGGGTCGGCATTGGTTGGACGTCGTTCGCTTTGCCGATACGGCGGGCGACAACTCCGATTTTCCTGTGCCGCAAGTGCATCGGTATCGCGACTGGGTCATCGCAGCGCTCAATCGTGATTTGCCTTATGACGAATTTGTGCGCGACCAACTCGCCGGTGATCTCCGCGGTGGTGCTAGCGAGGACGAGCGGCAGCAGCGGTTGATCGCGACGGGCTACATCGCGGGTGCGCGGCGGTTTGGCTCCCGCGTGGTCGACTATCCCCAACACCTCACGATCGAAGATACGATCGACAATGTCGGACGCACCTTCCTCGGTCTGACACTGGCGTGCGCCCGCTGTCACGATCACAAATTCGACCCCATCACCGCACGTGACTATTACGCGATTTACGGTATCTTTCACAGCACTCGGTATCCATGGCCCGGGATTGAACTCGACCAGCAGCAACGAGATTTTATACCGCTGGAATCGGCCGAAGATCGCGGTGCGCTCAATCCAGCGGAGGCTCCCAGCGAGACGGCGTACGCGGTCGCAGACGCAGCCGTGCTGGCGGATGTCGCGGTTCACATGAAGGGTGACCCGACCAAGCTCAGTGACATTGAGCCGCGACGATTTCTTTCCGTACTCGGCGGTGAAACCCTGCCAGATGACTGTCAAACGAGTGGTCGCGATCACTTGGCCGAGTGGATTCTATCGGCCGAAAATCCGCTGGCGTCGCGGGTGATCGCGAATCGAGTTTGGCAGCATCATTTCGGTCGCGGGATCGTGCCGACGCCGAACGACTTTGGCAAACAGGGCAAACCGCCGACGCACCCTGAGTTATTGGATTACCTCGCCTGTGAGCTGCGCGATGGCGGTTGGTCGCTCAAGTCGCTGCATCGTGCGATCTTGATGTCGAGCACCTATCAACAATCATCACGTCGCAATGCCGAAGCGGTCGCTGTGGACCCGACGAACGAGACGCTTGCCGGTTTTCCGCGTCAGCGTCTCGATGCCGAAGCGATTCGAGACGCGCTGCTGGTGCTCGGCGGTAGCCTCGACGCGACTCCGCCAGGCGAGCATCCGTTCCCGGCCGCGTCGACGTGGAAGTTCACTCAGCACAATCCGTTCAAGGCCGTCTATGAAAGCTCGCATCGCAGTGTTTATTTGATGACCCAGCGGATTCAGCGGCATCCGTACCTCGCCATTTTTGACGGTGCCGATCCTTCGGCGAGCACCCCGGCGAGAATGACGAGCACGACACCGCTGCAGGCTCTGTTTCTGCTCAATGATCCCCTCGTGCATCAGCAAGCCGAGCGGTTCGCGGAACAATTGCACGCGATGGACGTGGCCGTCCCTGAAAAAATTCGATTCGCGTACGAGTCGATGCTGGCTCGGTCGGAGACACTGGCTGAAGCGGCGGCGGCAATCGATTTTCTCGACCGTGCCGAGTCGCTATTGCATCCCGACCAAGGTGCTGCCGATGCCGCCTACGGCCGCGATACCTGGGCGGCGTATGTGCGCTCATTGTTGCGATTGAATGAGTTCGTTTACCTCGACTGAGACAAGATGATGGTTTTGCCGACTGGTTTTCGTCGACGTGAAGTACTGCGGTCGCTCGTGGGTGGATCGCTTTTGATGCCGGGGTTGATGTCGGAACTCTTGACCGACACGGCATCCGCAGCGGCGCCGGAAGAGGATCCATTATCGGACAAGCAGCCGCACTTTCCCGCGACCGCGAAACGCGTCATCGTTATCTTTTCCAATGGCGGCGTGTCGCACATGGACACGTTTGATCACAAGCCCGAGTTATTCAAAGCCGACGGCAAGATGAAGGGCGCCGGCGGCGGGTTGTCGGACCAGCAACGCGTGCTGCTCAAACCGCTGTGGCAATTTCGTCCCGGTGGCGAGTGTGGGACGCTGGTCAGCGATCTGTTTCCGCACTTGCGTGAAATGATGGACGATATTTGCTTGGTCAAGTCACTCCATGGTGATGATAACGAGCATTACAACGCCACCTTGGGCATGCACACGGGATCGTTCTTTTTCTCTCGACCGAGTATCGGATCTTGGGTCAGCTACGGGTTGGGGACGACGAACCAGAACCTGCCTTCGTTCGTGGCGCTGGCGCCGCAGATGCCATACGCGGGCACCCAGATCTTCAACAACGATTTTCTGCCGGCCTATCACCAGGGCGTGCGCGTCCTTGGCGGCGAGCATCCGATCGCGAATTTGAATCGCCGCTCGACGGAGTCGGGATTGCAAGAGATGGAACTCGGGTTGAGTGATTTGCTCAATAACCAGCACCTCGCCGACCGTGTCCACGACACCGACTTGGCCGCACGAATCCGCAGCTTCGAGACGGCGTTCCACATGCAAGCCGATGCGCCGGAGGCATTTGACTTGAATCGCGAAGACGACGCGACGCTCGATTTGTATGGCATCAAGCGTGGCCAAAGCGAAGGCTTCGGTTGGCAATGTCTGGTCGCCCGTCGATTAGCCGAGCGTGGCGTACGATTCGTGGAAATCGTGGACGGCAGCAGCAGCCACAACTGGGACCAGCACGGCAACATGGCCGAGCACGCCGACCACGCCAAGAATATCGACCGGCCCGTCGCGGGACTGCTGCGTGATCTGAAACAACGCGGCATGCTCGACGATACGTTGGTCGTTTGGACCACGGAATTCGGTCGCACGCCGGGAGTCGACGGTGACAAGGGCCGCGGTCATCACAGCGCCTGTTTCTCTTCGTGGATGGCTGGCGGCGGCGTTCGCGGCGGTATGTCCTACGGCGCGACGGATGAACTCGGCGCGACCGTTGCGGAGAACGGCGTCCACGTCCACGATTTCCACGCCACGATCCTGCACCTGCTGGGGATCGACCACACCCGACTCACGTTCCGCCATGGCGGCCGTGATTACCGGCTCACCGATGTCCACGGTCGCGTCGTCACGGAACTTTTTGCCTGAAAATAGATCCTCAGGGACGGTTCAAAAACAATGTCCCGATTTCTAATCGGGCCCCTAACCAAGCCGGGACGTCCATTCTTTGCGGTCGATCACATCACTGATGAACATTTGCTGAGCCACCAAGATCGACTCGTGCAATTGTTCGGCGGTGACGCTGCCGGCTTTGTTGGAGACGTCAAGCGTGCCGGTCGCGTCACTCAAAAACTCGACCTTGTAACCATGATGGAACGCTTGGCGAGCTGTGGTGTCGCAACAGATTTGCGTCATGTAGCCAGCGATCGAAACCGTCTCGATGCCGTGTCGTTTCAAGAAATCGTCGAGTTCGGTATGGGTGAACGATCCTGGAAGTTGCTTGTCGACGAGTAAGTCACGCGGACGCGATTCGACTTCGTCATGCAATTGCCACATTTCGCTATTCAAACGAAACACGGGCGACTCGGGATCCGGTTGATGGTGCCGCACGACGACCGTGGGGACGCCCGCGTTGGCCGCATCATCCATGACCTCAAGAATCGACTGCAAATGGCCCGTCGGATGTCGAATGGGAAACGCCCCTTCGAAGTATTCTCGTTGGACATCGATCACCAACAGTGCTCGTTTCATTGCGTCGTCTTTCGTGGTTCAAGGCTGACCAGGGTGAGTAGGAGTGACCCGTTATAACCATTTCGCCGCTCATTTAGAGCTGGCCACCGGCCTTTTACAAAGGCAGAATCGGTCGCGATTTCTTCGGTCGCAGAATTCCTCCATGTAGCGGTTGCGAATGACTGCGGTGATTGTCAGCGACGGTCATGCCGAGGACACGTTCCGGTCCTGCTAGGCTTCCGGGCGCGTTGGTGGCTTTCTTCGTTGAACGAGGAACGCATCAACTCGCTCGCGAATTGCTAGGGTAACGTCGTCGATGGATTGCTCGGCGTTGATGATTGAGGTGGATCCGCCGGTGCTCGCCAGTTCCGCGAGGAATGCGTCGCGGACGGATTGCATGTACGCAATGCCTCGGGACTCCATGCGATCGGTGGCGCGATCGAGTCGCTTCATGGATGCTGCGGCGGGCATGTCGAGCAGTAGAGTTAGATCGGGGTGCAAGTCATCGTTGGCCCACCGCCCCATCTGCCACAGTCGCGACGCGGGAACGGCGCCGCCGACGCTTTGGTAGACAACGTTAGCGAGTAAGAATCGATCTGAGATGACGACCTTGCCGGACCGCAGCGCTGGCCGGATCGTCGTCTCGACCATCTCACAGCGACTGGCCATGAACAACATCGCTTCGGTACGACGATGCAGTTGCATGTCACTGTCCAGCAATATCTCACGCAGCTTCGCACCGATCGGCGTGCTACCGGGATCGCGGACACACAACGTCTCCAAGCCCCTTGATTGCAGGTGGCTATTGAGTCGTTCGATCTGCGTTGATTTGCCAACGCCATCGATCCCGTCGAGTGATATGAAGAAGCTCATGGATAATCTTCTCGCTCAAGATCCCGACGGCGAAAACGCGTCGCGATCACCGATGATGGGACGGTGGTCATAGCCGATGACGACCCAGGCGTCGTCGGGTTGCTTTTCGAAGCGAAGCGACAAGCGACGCGGAACTTGGATGCTCGCGAATTGGCCTCGCTTGGAGCTGACGGTGACGGTCACGCTCAGCTCCACGTCGGCCTGGGGCGATGCATTGTTGGGTTGCATCGTGATGCTTTGAATTTGGTTCACGCGAGCTTGCGTGAATTCGTAATTTGCGAGTTCGCCGCGGGCGCTTGCGATGAGTGGGGTTTGTTGTTTGCTGATGACTTGAACCGCTCGATCGATATCGTTGGCTTCGACCCACGCGGCGGTCTCGTAGATCAGCGCGCTAATGCGTTCGCGATCGGTGACCCAAAGGTTGGCAACGAGCCAAGCGACCGGAATGAGGATGAGAAAAACGAGACCGGCGAAACCCGCGGCGCGTTGACCGGATTGCAGCCACCCATAAATCGCTGCCGCCGCCAAGATCGCCAGTAAGAATGACATCACGAGCGGTTGTTCGGCGAGCAGCGTCGTCATGATCGTTTTCCTAACCTCCTGCCATGCAGGCTCTCGCCCGCGAAATCGATATCGGTGAGGCTGAGCCTCGGGTGCATTCGCATGACCCTGCGCACTTCGTAACGAGGTCCGCAGGGTTCGAGGTTCGCAGGGTCGAGGTTCGGTGATGAACGCCGGTCATTGGGACGGGCCGGTGGCTAGCGCCACAGCCGCTCACGGATCCACCTATCGCTTGGCGAACAGGGGGCCAGCGTAGACGGCACCGTCGCCGAGCATCTCTTCGATGCGAAGCAATTGATTGTACTTGGCCATGCGGTCGCTGCGGCTTGCCGAACCGGTTTTGATTTGGCCGGTCGACATGGCGACGGCGAGGTCAGCGATGGTCGAGTCTTCGGTCTCGCCGCTGCGGTGACTCGAGATACTCGTGTAGCCATTGCGGTGCGCGAGCTGGATCGCGTCGATGGTCTCGCTCAGCGTTCCGATCTGGTTGACCTTGATCAGGATGCTGTTGGCGATGCCTTCGGTGATGCCGCGTTGCAGACGTTCGACGTTGGTCACGAACAAATCGTCACCGACGAGTTGGACTTTATCACCGAGTTTGAGCGTGAGCTTCTTCCAAGTGTCCCAGTCGTCTTCATCGCAGCCGTCTTCGATACTGCAGATCGGATACTTGCTGCACCAACCGGCGAGGAAGTCGACCATTTCGTCGCCCGACATGTCCTGCTTATCGATGGTGTACTTCTTGGTTTTCTTGTCGTAGAACTCCGTCGATGCGGCGTCGAGGGCGATGAAGACTTGTTCGCCCGCTTTGTAGCCCGCCTTGTCGATCGCGGTCATGATGACATCGAGGGCTTCTTGATTACTCTTGAGGTCGGGCGCGAAGCCACCTTCGTCGCCGACCGCGGTGCTGTAGCCCTTATCCGAAAGCACTTTTTTGAGGTTGTGAAAGATTTCGGTGCCGCAGCGCAGTGCGTCGCTGAATCGTTCAAAGCCGAGCGGCATCACCATGAATTCTTGGACGTCGACTTGGTTGTCGGCGTGCTGGCCACCGTTGATGATGTTCATCATCGGGGCGGGCAGCAATCGAGCGCCGGCGCCGCCGAGGTAGCGGAACAGCGGTTGGCCCGTCGAGATCGCGGCGGCGTGGGCGGTAGCGAGCGAGACACCGAGGATCGCGTTGGCGCCGAGATTCTTTTTGTTCGGGGTGCCGTCAAGGTCGATCATCGCTTTGTCGACGGCGTACTGGTCCGTGGCGTCCATGCCTTCCAAGGCGGCGGACAGTTTCGTGTTGACGTTGTTGACTGCGGTTTGGACGCCCTTGCCCATGAACACCGACTTGTCGCCATCGCGGAGTTCCCAAGCTTCGTGCATCCCGGTGCTGGCACCGCTCGGAACGGCAGCTCGACCGCTGGCACCGTCGGCGAGAACGACTTCGCACTCGATCGTTGGGTTTCCGCGGCTGTCGAGAATTTGGCGAGCGTGGATCGCTTCGATCAGAGTCATTGTGTGTTCCTTGGACAAAGGGATGTGTATGGCGAGCCACTATCGGAGTCGATTTTGGCATGAACGCTTCGAGTTGGGACCAGCCCGCGTTGTGCTGGCGGGCGGCATTTTGTCCAATGCGACTGGTTGTGAACACCCGCCAAGCGTGGCGAGGGTTGAATGTTGGCTTGAGGGAGCGATCGAGTCTTGTTTACTGGATTAGTCGAAACGATGGGTAGCGTCTTGGACGTGCGGGTTGAAGGGGCCGGTCGCCGCTTCTCGATCCGTTCTGCGGGCGTCGATTTAGCCCCAAGCCTCGGTGACAGTATCGCGATCAACGGTTGCTGCTTGACCGTGATCGCGATCAATTCCGACCGAATTGATTTCGAAGCGGGGGAGGAAACCTTGTCCAAGACGACGCTGGGCCAGTTATCGCCGGGCTCGGCGGTGAACTTGGAACGAGCTTTGGCGGTCGGCGATCGACTCGGAGGTCATTATGTTACCGGCCACGTCGACGCCACGATTCGATTGCTGGACCGACGCGACGATCCGCCTTGGGCACATCTGCGATTCGAGTTGCCGGGGCACTTGGCTGGTCAAGTCGCGTCCAAGGGCAGCGTCACACTCGACGGCGTCAGCTTGACCGTCGTCGACGCCGAGGCCGATTCGTTGACCGTCGCACTGATTCCGCACACGCTCGATGTCACGACGCTCGGGAAACTTCGGTTTGGCGACCGCGTCAATTTTGAAACCGACGTGCTGGCAAAGTATGTCCAACGATCGCTGGATTACGCTGGACGTAAGATTTAGACTGGCGATGATACTGGGACCAACGTTCGGTCACCGCGTCCCCAATCCGCCACCCCATTGCCGCTCAAGGCCCATCCGTTTGAACGACTCCGAATCACGTCCGTCTCCTTACAAGCCGCCACCGACCCAGATCCCGAGGGAGCATCGTCAAACGGCGACGTATCTTTCCAAGCGATTGGCTGCCGAGGGATTACGTCCGGTCTCGAAGTACGGCCAAAACTTTCTCATCGACCTGAACCTCGTCGACTTGATCGCGCGATCTGCTGAGCTTCGACCGACCGACGTGGTGCTGGAAATAGGGACGGGCGTCGGATCGCTAACCACGCGATTGGCGGATGCGGCGGGCGCGGTGTTGTCGGTTGAAATCGACGCGAATTTGCATCGCATGGCGGGCGACGAATTGGCCGGACGCCAGAATGTGAAGCTGTTGCAGGGTGACGCACTGAAGAACAAAAACACGCTCCGCAGCGATCTGATGGAGCACATTCGCGACGCGAAAGCGAGGCTCGGCCCGTACTCACGATTCTTGCTCGTCGCTAACTTGCCGTACAATGTGGCCACGCCGATCATCGGCAATTTACTGCATGAAACGCCGCCGCCGGATGCGATGGTCGTCACCATTCAAAAAGAACTGGCCGACCGCATCGTCGCAGGTCCAGCGACAAAGGATTACGGAGCGCTCAGCATTTGGATCCAGTCTCAGTGCCGGGCCGAGATCGTCCGCGTTTTATCACCGAACGTTTTTTGGCCGCGTCCCAACGTTCATTCCGCGATCATCCGACTTGACTTGGAACCGGCTCGGCGGGCTCAACTGGGCGACCTGAATTACTATCACTCCATGATCCGAGCCTTGTTCTTTCACCGCCGCAAGTTTTTGCGGAGCGTCGTGGTTAGTGCGATGAAGGAGCGAATGGAGAAACCGCAAGTCGATGAGGTGCTCGCCGGACTCGGTCACGGTCCCACGGCTCGGGCCGAAGAGCTTTCCATTGACAAGATCAGCGAACTGGTGCTGGCGCTGCACCGCGCCGAATTTCCGTCGCCACCCAGTCCATGATCTGACACCGGCACTGACGTTTCCAGCGGCGACCCTAATACCAATTTAAGCGATGCTAACGAGTGACGCGGAAGCCGCCAGCGTCCCAGGCACTTTGAACCTGGGCGAGCGAGGCCACTTGCTCGATCAATTCA
>JBBSJZ010000124.1:0-12831 GCA_038256795.1 Pirellulales bacterium
CCGACAACGAATCGACCGGCGATATCGACAACGATGCGACGGACGATAGTGACGCACACGGTGAAGCCGATTCCGACGATGCCCCGTCGATTCCTAAGTCCGCGAACTTAGCCGCTGTGGCACCCGTTGCCGAAGCGAGCCTTGTTGCCGACGAGAGCCCGGTTGCCGAAGCGAGCCCCGTTGCCGACGAGAGCGTTGTTGCCGAAGCGAGCACCGTCGCCGAGGCGAGCTCCGCTGCCGAAGCGGGGACTGAGACTCCCGCCGCGGCTCCGACCGTTTCGACCGAGACCGTCGTGGCTGCCGAGGCCGAGGCGTCGGCCGAAGTCGCCTCGATAGCGACGAAAAAACCCTTCAAGGCCGCGAAAAAGAAGAAGCCAGCCAAGCCAGCCGCACCCGCAGCCGCCAAGAAACCGAAGCGAGTTTCACCGCGTCAACGCCGTCGACGTTGGCTGATCAGCGTACTGCAACCACTCGCCGGAAAGCGTATCCCGGCGAGCAAATTGGGATCGTTCCAAATCTTGATGCTCAGCCGTGCCCTGCGAAGCCAGGTGGCGCAGTGCGCTTTCGAGTACGACGCGTCGAAGTTGGTTGCGGAAGTTCAGCAATCGGCACTGGCGATGAGCCGCACGCACGGCGAACGCTTGAGCCAGATTGTGCTGCAGCATGAGGCGACGATTCGCGAAGCCGCTGAGGCAGCTTGGTGGGATGAACTTCAAGAGCAGGCGTCGACACGACTACTGACGATCGCCGCCGATCATCTCCGTACCGTCATCGGTCGCGGTGGAGTCGAAGCGAAAGTGGTGATGTCCATCGACGCCGTCGGCCCACGCACGGCGGCGACATCGATTGTCGCGTCAGACGGCCGAATTTTGCACAGCGAAGATTTGCCATGCCAACTCTCCGCCGCCCTGCGTGCCCAAGCCGTCTCGCGGATGGGTGAACTCATTCACACGTACGGCGTCGACCTGATCGTGATCAGCAACGGGCCAGCCCGGCGCGCTTCAATGGTTGCTGTCGGTGATCTATTGGCCCAGTCCCCCGAGAAGTCGCTGCGATGGACTTTGGCGGACCGAAGTGGCGCCGATGCCTATGCCGGAAGTGGCACCGCGGACCAAGAAATGCGAACGACGCCGCGGCGATTCCGAGCCGCAGCTTGGTTGGCGTTCTCGGTGCTGACCCCTGGCCAGGCGTTTGCCAAGGTCGACCCGCTCAAGCTACGACTCGTATCCTTCCAACGTGAATTGGCCGAGGAAGCGCTGGCCGAAACGCTTGATGATGTGATGGCGAGCAGCGCGTCCCGTGGCGGTGTCGACGCTAACTCGGCGCCAACCCCATGGCTCTCGCGGCTACCAGGCATGACGCCGGCGCTCGCCCAGCAGTTGGACAACCGGCGGCGGACGACTCTGTTCGCCTCACGCGCCGACCTCGAGAACTCCTTGGAATGGGCGAGCCAAGTCGAGTCACGCCAAGCGATCGCGTTTCTCAGGGTTTTCGGCAGCGACGAACCTCTCGACGGAACCCTCGTTCATCCCGACGATTACCCGCTGGCGCACAAGTTGGCCACGGCGCTCGGCGTTGAACTTCCACCTCAATCGCCTCCGGGTTACCAAACCCCCAACTACAACGTCGAAGTCAAAGCTGCGGCTGCAGTCGAGACTGCAGTAGCCGATGGCGAGTCGAGTGCTTCGACGGAAAACGCCATCGCAGCCCAAGCTGATGCGCCGAGCACGATTGCTGATGCGATTGACGCGGAAGCCGATGCGTCCAGCGTCGAGGCTGAGGCAAGTGCCGGCGATGTGTCGGCTTCGGAACCAACAAGCATCGTCGCTGAAGATTCGGCTGCTCTCGACACCGTCGCGGAGGTCGCCGACTCGGAACCCGAGTCCGACGATACCTTCGGTGTTGAGAAGACCGAGAAGCAGACATCTGTGGCTGCGGCCGAGCCCACCGTGGTTGCGACGCGTGTCGTTGTCGAACCGGTCGTCGAAGTGCGACGGCCCAAGCCCGAAAAGGCCAAGGTCGACAAGCTGATCAAGGAATGGCAAATCGGTACCAAACGCACGTACCGGATTGTCAATTGGTTGTGCGACCCGTTCGGCGAACCCGAAGCGGACGTGATTGGTGATCCTCCCGCCGTGCTCTCGTCGATGCCCTCGTTGGCGACGCTCAAACCCGGTGATCAAGTGATCGGCGTGATCGTGGGTGTGATGCCCTTCGGCGTCTTTGTCGAACTGGCGCCGGATTGCAGTGGTTTGATCCACGTCAGCAAGGTGTCCGAATCCTTCGTCGAGGACCTGCACGAAGCCGTTCAAGTGGGTGACGTGATCACGACGTGGGTGAGCCGGATTGACGAAAAGCGTCGCCGGGTCGCTCTCAGTGCTGTGTCGCCTGAGCGTGAAGCCGAAATGGAACAACAGCGGGGTCGACGCGACGAACACAGCCGCGACCGCGGTCCTCGACCGCCTCGTGGCGGCGGCGATCGACCGGCCGCTGCAGGACGCGGCGAAGCGGGAGCTAGATCCGACGCCCGCCCGCCGCAAACGGCGGCTGCGCGAAGCGGCGGAAGCGGACGAGCCGAGAGCGGGGCTCGCAGTGGCGGTGGCGGTGGCGGTGGACGCAGCGAAGGTGCCGGCTCCGGCGGCGGACGTGGCGATAATCGTGGTGGCGGACGCGGCGATGGACGCCCGCCCCGATCACGCGATAATCGGGATGCACGTGGCGGTGGGGGTGGCCGAGGCGGTCGGCGCGAACCCGAGTCCTACCGCGTCGAGAGTGCGACTCCCAAGGCCGCACCGATCTCCGATGCAATGAAGAAGGGCGCCGAACCGTTGCGATCGTTCGGTGATCTGATGCAATTCATGAGCAAGGACGAAAAGGCTGCCGCGAAGCACGAGGTCAAGGAACGTCAAGCCGAGCCGGCGCAACCGATTGCCGTCGAGGCTGCCGTTGTACCCGTTCCCGCCGCGGTAGTGGCCCAGCCATCCGGGGATAGCGAGCCGCGTACGGTCGAGACACCGACTTCCGATGCCGCGTCCGCATCGCCAGCCCAACCGAGTGAACCGACGGATGCCCCGAACTGATGAGTGAAGACTTCGACGCCCGTTTGGAGTCGGCGATCGCGCGCGGCAAACGTCGCGCTGAAGCCAAGGCAAGCCAACAGCGGCAAAAGCAGTTGAGCGAAGAAGAGCTTCGCCGCCTGCACACGTCGCTGCGGTTGTCGCTTTCCGAACGCATCGAGTCGGCGATCCGCCGAGTTGCGGATCACTTTCCCGGATTTCGCCAAGAATCGATCTACGGCGAAGCCGGCTGGGGTTCCGCGTGTTTTCGCGACGACCTCAAGATCGAAGGGGGTCGGCGATCGAATCTGTTTTCACGACTCGAGATGGTCATTCGACCCTTCAGCGAATTGCAAGTGCTTGACCTCAAGGGAAAGGGCACGGTGCATAATCGCGAACTCTTTAATCGGAGCCACTACGTCAACGTCGCCGAAGTCGACGCCGAAGAGTTCCAGCAACTCATTGATGTCTGGGCAATCGAGTATGCCGAGATGTACTCCGTAAAAACCGCCTGATCGTTAGTAGCCACGCGGATGAGAACACTCTCGCTCACGATCTTGCTAACGGTCTTGTTGACGCTCGTTCGCGGTAATGCCGACGCGAGCAATGTGTTGCTGATCTGTGTCGATGATCTTCGGCCGGAGCTGGGGTGCTACGGCAAGGACTACATCCAATCTCCCAATATCGACGCGATCGCATCGCGGGGTCGTGCATTTCATCGCCACTATGTCCAAGCTCCGACGTGTGGCGCGTCACGTTATGCCTTGCTCACCGGCACCTACGGTCCGAGTGGAAATGAAGCGCTATTCGATCGTGCCAAACGCATCGGTTCAGCCGCCGGAAATGTGCCGCCGAGTATGCCGGAGTGGTTCCGCGAACACGGTTATGCGACAGTCTCGGTGGGCAAAGTTTCGCACCATCCGGGAGGTCGAGGTGGACCGGATTGGGATGACCAGCGACAACTGGAAATGCCGAATGCGTGGAATCGCCACTTGCTACCGGCCGGTCCATGGAAGCACCCGCGCGGCGCGATGCACGGTTTAGCTCACGGAGAAATTCGTGGTGATGCGGCGGCGATGGATGTCTTCCAATCCGCTACGGGTGACGATGAAATCTATCCCGACGGTTGGATCACATCCACGGCGATCGACGAGATGAAAGACTTGGCCAGTGCCGGCAAGCCGTTCTTCCTCGCCGTGGGGCTGATCCGTCCGCATTTACCTTTCGGCGCTCCGGCAGCTTACTACGCAAAGTACCAAGACGCTGAATTGCCAGCGATTCCACACCCGGAAAAGCCCACTGGGAAAACCACTTGGCACGGGTCGTCGGAATTCATGCGATACAACCGTTGGGGGAAAAATCCGAACGAAAATGCGGAGTTTGCAGCGGAAGTTCGCAAACACTACGCGGCTTGCGTCAGCTACGCGGACGCTCAAGTGGGACGACTCATGGACCAATTGCGTGTCCTCGGCTTGAAGGAAAACACGATCGTCGTGCTATGGGGTGATCATGGTTGGCATCTCGGCGAACATGCGGTTTGGGGCAAGCACACGCTCTATGAAGAATCTCTGCGATCACCGCTCGTGATCGAGTATCCGGGTGCCGCATCCGCAGGAGTGAAAACAGATGCGATCGTCGAGACGATCGATATTTTTCCAACGCTGTGCGAACTCACGGGATTACCGGTCCCGGCATTTGCGCAAGGTCGAAGCTTGCGTCCCATCTTAGAAAATCCGACGGCCGCCGGTCACGTCGCCGTAGCTTACGCCAGTGCCAAGACGCTTCGCACCGACACGCATCGAATAATTGTGCATCCACGAGGTGAGGTGGAGTTGTACGATCACCGCACGGATCCGGGTGAAACCACCAACGTCGCCAACCAGCAACCGGAAGTGGTCGAGTCGCTCAAAACATTGCTCGCCCAAAAGCTGAGTAATGGGCGGAAATAAGTGTCCGACCCGAATGGCCGCGACCATGAAAGCGGGACGAGCCATGCGGAAGTCCTGTTGACCCGTTACACGCAGTTTACGGATTGGGAGCCCCGAAAGCCGCATGCTCTTGCTTGCCGCCCGCGACGAGGTACGCCAACAAGTCGAGGATCTCTTCTTCGTCGAGCGAATTGAGAATCCCGGCAGGCATGATCGATACCGGCGACGGACGCCGTGAGAGAATCGTGTCCTTCGCGACCACCTGTGCCTGAGCCGCCGTCGGTCCCGTTTGGATGGTAATCGTCGATTCGGTCTCCGTCACAATATTGCCGCTGACGTAGACGTCATCCTCCAGCTCAAACATGTACTTGCGATACTTGTCTTCGATGTTTCGTGACGGCTCCACCATTTCGTGCAACAACAACTTCGCGTCGCCCTTGTACTTTTTAATGACATCGTCCAAGTTCGGACCCACTGCCAAACTCGGGACTTCGCCGTGATTCATGGTGTGACCATGATGCGGCATTGCGGCAGCCATGCCACTGCCCATCTGGTGACACTGGGAACACGCCAGCGTCGTAAACAACTGTTGGCCACGGAAATAATTCCGATCCTTGCCAACTCGATCGAGCGTGGGCTCCAAGTCCTTCATCGTCCACTCTGTCAGCTTGACCACCGGCGTCGGATTCTTCTTCAGGAACTCCTCCAAATCATTGGTGACGTACATCGTCCCACGCATCAGCAGGTGGTGCCCTGGGAACGAACAAATGTAAGGATACGCTCCCTCCTCCGTCGGTGCTTCAAACTCGATCAGTTGCTCTTGCCCGTGATCGACCAACTTGCTCGACCACAGAATGTCTGAACTCTCCGGGACGTAGTTGACCGCGAAACCGCCGGCACCGAGTGCCATCGCTTTCAATCCGACATCGTTCGCCGTACCTGGTTTCACCAACAATAAGTTGTGTGGCATGAAGTCTGGGTTGGCAAAGGTCAGCTTCACCTTCTTGCCGGGCTTCACGGTCAACTGCGTCACGTCGTACAGCATTCGCTCGGGAATCGTCGCGATGCGGATCGTCGTCAACTCTTGGGTGTCACTGAGGATCCCCGACTTCTGGGCCGCGGCCATCTTCTCCGCCCCGATCACACCCCCGCGCATCGTGCTCTCGACGTTGAACCACAAGTGCTGCACCGTCGCCGCAGCGATCCGCGCGTGTGGCTCTGGCGATCGAAGCAACTCGCCCATCAACTCAAAATTCCGGACGTTGTGCTGCTGGTGCAACCACAAAGCCTCCATCAAAGGGTGTGCGTCCTCAGCCTTGTTCACATCGAATTGCTTGATCCATTGACCCGTCGCCTGAATCACGTCGTTGCTGTCACGCTCGCTCAACTCGATCCTTGTCCGATGGCGAATCGAATCGACGGGCGACTTCAGATTCTCCAGCAGCTTCTCAATCGGCTCGCCGTCGATCGCCACGGGTTCTTGCAACGGACGACCCACGGCGGTCATGCGGTAGATGCGACCGTGAGCATGATCACGGTTGGGATCGCGAACGTTGTGTTGCATGTGCCCGATGATGGCGTTGTGCCAATCACAGAAGTACAGCGATCCGTCGGGGGCAAAGATCGCATCCGACGGACGGAAGTTCTTATCACCGCTCATAAGCAGCCCCGTCGATTGATCAAGCGTTTCCGAACCGTCCGCGTTGATTGTCGTCACCGTCAACGCATCCCCCGCCGGTTCACCCCACACGACGCCGGTCTGAGGGTTCCGCGTCAAGTCATAGTGCTTGATGCCGAGAAACCCGATCACATTGCAAATCAAAAAGTCACCCTGCATCGATTCCGGAAAATGCGTGCTGCTGACGACTTCGCTGGCCGTCACCGGACGCACTTCCTTCTTGAGCAATTCGTGCATCTTGAAGCCCTTGCCCTCCGGCCGAACTTGATACGCCCGACCGCCCGTTCCGTCAGTGGCAAAATGGTACCCCCAATGGTCGAAGGAGATGCCGTGCGGGTTGGGCGAGTTGATGGCGTGCATCGCGATCGTGAACCGTCGCGGGTCGAAACGGTACATTGCCGACGCTTCGGTTTGCAGCGACGGTCCCCACGGATGCTCGTGGTTGTGCATCATGAACACACCGCTCTGCCAGTAGATCGCACCGTCTGGACCGTAGATGAGATTGTTGGCGGCGTGGTGTGTGTCCGACGAATCGACACCTTGCAGCAGGATCGTGCGAACGTCGGCCACATCGTCGCCGTCGGTGTCCTTCAAAAACAAAATTTCCGGCGTGCACGTGACGATCACGCCGCCGTTCCAAAACTCGAACCCGAGCGGATTTTGAACTCGAGCAAACTCGGTCACACGATCCGCTTTGCCATCGTTGTCATCGTCGTGGACGATCACCAGTGCGTCGTTCATCTCCTTGAGCGGTTCCCACTTCGGGTACGTCGGCCAAATCGCAGCCCACAATCGCCCCTTCGTGTCAAACTGCATCTGCACCGGGTTCACCAGCTCCGGGAACTGTTGTTCATCCGCAAACAGACTGACTTCGAAACCATCAGCGACGGCCATGTGCGTGATCCCCGCTTCGCCGCTGACGTATTCCAACTTGCCTTCCTTCTCGGCACTCGAACTTTTGCTGCCGCCGCCAACGTTCGAAATCACTTCAACGGGCTGGGGCACATTGCTGTCGTCAATCGCCAATTCTTCGCCCTTGGCGACCGCCCAAACTCGCGCATCACGATTGAGCGTCATCACATCGAGCATCGACAGTTCGTGTTGCAACACGACCGCGTTGGTTTGATCGTTGGTAAACGACAACGTCGAACGTCCGCCCCACACGTCGTTTCCATCGCGGGCACGATAACGGTTGTTCCAAACAAGCTCCTTGTCGAGCACAGCAGCTCGCAACGTTTCCATGGATCCGGATGCGCGGACGTTGTCGCCCATCAGCGACGACGCGATCACTTCGGCGAGTTGACGATTGCCTTCTTCCGTCAAGTGAACGCCGTTGATCGTCAGCGGCACGCTCGAGGCCTGGAACAATTCCAGCGACGGATGGTAAAGATCGACAAACGCAACGCCCGCCTCGTCAGCCGCGTCCTGGGTCGCTTGCGTGTACGCTTCGAGCTGGGCGTTGTGTGCTTTGCCATCAGGCACGTTCGGGTTACCTGTGTCCTCATGAGCGATCGGGCTGAAAAGTACGATCCGTGGGAACGATTTGCCGTTCGCCTTGCTACCCCGAGTCTTCTTCACAAACTCGACCAAACGCCGCCGGTAGTCGCTCGCCTTGGCCACTCCGTCGAACGATTCGTTGTATCCGAAGAACGCCAACACGACGTCAGCTTGCACGTATTGCAAGTACTCGGTCATCGACGTCGCTCCCTTGCTCCGTGGGAACGAATCCGGCTGGTCACCGCTGGCGCTCATGTTGCGAATTCGAACTTCCTTGCCTTGCAAAACGCTCTGCAACAACGTTTCCAGCCAACCGTCATGCTGCATACGATCCGGCAACCCGTTGCCCAAAATCGCGACCACATCGTCTTGTTCAAATACGAACGGCAGCGGATCACGATAACCCGCTGGCACTTCCACGAGTTGCGGTTCATTGCTGGGTGCGTCAGCTTGCCCGCTGCTTCCGCGCGTTGACTTCGCAACCTTTTTAGCGGGCTCGCCCGGCTTCCCGGCGTACGTCTTGTACGTCAGCTTGCCGTTCTGCTTGACATCAATCTCCATCGCTTCGGGCGCATCAACGTTGAGCACTCGGAACACTTCCTGGCGGTCAGCATCCAGTAGCGTCAGTTTGAACCCATCGAGCCGGCTTTCGAACCCCGATCGATTCCAGAGATTCAACCTCTCGATATCCGTTGCCGCACCGAGATCGAGTTCCCACCAAGGATTGGTCGATCCGGAATTCGAAGTGTGTGTCTGGCCGCCCTTATTGAAATCCGAAGCCGTATTTCCATCGGTCGCCTTCGCCGCGGATGCAGTACCCAGCGTGCTCGATTGAGTCGCTTTGCCAGTGGCAGCCACGTTCTTACCGCCGCTGAACACTTCGACTTCGGCGAGCGTCAAGATGCGGTTCTCGCCGGGCAATTCGATCCGCACGAATCGAGCTGGCTTACCCGTGCTGACGGTGTCGTTGCCAGCCTTGGTCTTCGATTTACCTTTCCGCATCTCATTCCGCTTGTCGCGGTTCGGCTGCTCCTGTTTCGACTTCTCTTGTTTCGGATCGTTCAGGTTGTTGTTTGCTGGGATTGGGCTGGTATAGCCGGCGTACATCGCCGGCTTGATACCCACAGCGTGCGTCTGGTTTCCGAACGTGTTGGGCTTGAACGGGCCAACCATCGAAACGTCTAAATCCGGCGTGATCGAGTTTTCGAGCCCGAGAGTCCAGAAGATCCCGTTGCACACCAGTCGGCGGTAACCTTCGTTGGTGAAATCTTCCGGGGTCCCATACAGCGACGTGAACACGCGGCCTTGTTTGCCCGAAGCGGACGTGTACGTTCGAGTCCACTCCGACGGCTGCGGTGGTTGAGTCGTCGACGGCGCCGCGTCAGACGTCATGCCATCGAGGGGTTGAGCCATCGTCAACACATCGCCATCAATCGGTTTGCCAACATACGCACCCGCTTGCACCCACACATCCTTCACTCCCCGCAAAATCGGGTGTGACTTCATCGCGTCGATGATCGTGATCCGCGTGCTCTGCACATGGTTGCGTCCGTAGTGCCCGACCCAAGTTTGACCGAGCACCTGATGGCCAAACCCAAGCTCGTAACCCGGTGTTTTGCTTTGGAATGAATACTTCGCAAACGGAGCCGTGTCCGGCATTTGAAACGCATGCGTCGCCGTCCTCATGCCAACAACGGGTCCGCCGCGATTGATGTAGTCGTCGAAGTGCTTCATCTGCTCCGTCGGCAAGTTCTGGAATCGCAAGAACACGACGGCCAAGTCAGCGGTATCCAGTGCTTCGAGGTGCGGAATGTTGGACGGCGTCCCCGCGACGATGTCGCCTGACTGAGGGTCGATGTTGAACAACACCGTGCACTTAAAGCCATGGTGTTTCGCCAACAACCTGGCCACAGCCGGCAGCGATTCTTCGCTCCGATACTCATGATCGCCAGCGATGAACACGATGTGCTTGCCGTGACCAATCCCGCTAGCCCCGTTGTAAACGAGCGGTTCCGCTTGGACGGCGCCAATGAACCCGATCAGTATTAGGAACGTGAGAACTGCAGATTTCATTGAAGTCGTCATCAAAAGGGGGTGGGAGACGCCGGGCTGACGCTGGCTAGACCTTGCGGCGGAGGGCTCGCGAGACGAATTGAGAGCTCACTCCGTCAACGTCGCGGAGACGTAGTATAGCTAAAATCGCTTGCTCGGAATGCAGCTAGCGCCGCTCTCGCCTCCACGGGTCGATCGGCACATCGTTTTGCCGTCGCCCGCCCGGCGTGCTTCGACCACCATTTTTGCAACTACTTTCCTCCTGCTTCGCCAAAGTTCAAACTTTCCGACTGGCGTTCGCGGGGGCATCATGTACGGAGCCCTGATTTTTTTGGCCGGAAGCCTTCCGGTCTTTGCATTGGTATTCGCGGCGATCCGGATAAGCCATGAGGTCGTTCTGGCTTGGGTTTCGCAAAACCTGGTCCAGTATCTCATTGCGGGCGCTTTCATCGGTTGTGTTTCGGACGGAGCCACCGTTCGAGTCTCGTCAAAGCTTCACGCCTCAGCCGATGAGGTTTGGTGTCGGCTGCTGACCAAAGCCAGCTTCCTCTTCATCACGCAACGAATGATGACGTTCTCCAACCACGACACTTGGTCCGACCCGCTGTTTTCATCCGGCATGTCGATTTCTACGCACGTTCGCTTCTTTGGCCGTGGCCCGGCAATGCCTCACCAAATTCGGATTGCTCGAGTCGATCATGTCGAACGCGAAATTGACACCGAAGAGAGTGGCGGACTCGTCAGCACATGGGACCACCGGATGCGAGTCACTCCGATCTCCGCTGACGAATCCCTCTATGCCGATCGGATTCATCTGCACGCGCATTGGCTGACGCCGCTGGTCTGGTTATACGCGTGGATTTATTATCGACATCGCCACAAGCGTTGGCGAGCCTTGCTCACCGCCGAGCAACCGACGCGATTTCCTTGATCTGGCATCTCAGTCGAGACAACGCAAGACGACCTTCTCTTCATCCAGAATCGGGGTTCGCTCGGGACAGCAAAGGCGACTTGTGCAAATTCATGCTGGGCAAGATCGCCACGGCGGGACAGTTCGGTCGATTCCGTACGCCTCGGCACATCATCCAGTTGATGGTCGAACCAAATCCCTCTTACTCGACGTGTTCGGCGATCCGGTGAGTAGGTCCTGTAACTGAAGTCGAATCAATCAAGCGAAAATGCTCGATGTCACTTGCCGAACTCGACCAACTCTTCGGCCCCCTCCAGCGCCGCGCGTTTCAAGGCAAACGATGATGGCAGAACTCTACCAACGCGAGAAGTTGAGCGATGAGGAACTTTGAATTCCCAGCCGCCCAGTGGAAAGACATCCACGAACATAGGATTCCAAAACCGAGCAGCCGATGGGCGTCAACGCTGGTTTCGTCAACGCTGGTTTCGTCAACGCTGGTTTCGTCAACCGCGGCTAACGCCGTTCGGCCAATGGGGACGGCATTCGTCGATTTTTTGTGATGGGGCGACCATGGTAAGCCGCTTGGACTGGTCGAAGCCAAGCGAACACGGCGCAGTCTTAAGGCCGGCGAGCAACAAGCCAAACCGTACGCCAATTGTCTGGAAGCCATGTTTGGCCAGCGACCGATCATCTTCCTGTCCAACGGGCAGCGGCAAGACTCGAAAAATCATCGGCTTACCCGAGCTGTTGATCCGCTGCAACTCGACCAAACGTGTTCTGTTCCTCGCCGATCGCGTGGCACTGGTCAAGATGGTCGACTGCAAATGACTTACATCCAAGACGTGCAGAAAGAAGAGTGTTGGATCAATGTCACAATTCCGATGCTGGAGGTCATCCGTCGACGCCTGCGGGATCTTGTCCAACGCATCGAGAAACAGAAACACAAACCAATTGAATCCGACTCCGAGGACGAAATCGGCGAGGGCACCTAACTCGAATGGACGAAGATTTTCACCGGCGATACGTTTGAACGAAACGGGAGAAAGCTCAGGTGTTTCTGCATGAATACTACGACATTGAGGCAGTAACAAAACTGTGGACGAACGAATCATTGACCTAAAACGATCCGGATGAACCGGAACGCATTTTCACGGACAGCCGAATCGGCAACGCAAACTACATCGACCAGGCAAAGCAGGTGAGTGATGGCGTTGTCGTTTCAATCCACACGCCTCTCGGCATTCGTGACACTCAATGACGCTCCAAACTCTAAACCCGATTGTGTTTCAATCCACACGCCTCTCGCGAGGCGTGACGATCACAACGGAATCCCGAAGCGGTCGATGCGAGGTTTCAATCCACACGCCTCTCGCGAGGCGTGACAGCGAGACAGGCGGCGTCCTTGGCAAATCCAGAGTTTCAATCCACACGCCTCTCGCGAGGCGTGACCTTGACTCGATCCGATCGACGACTTGACGCCCCCAAGTTTCAATCCACACGCCTCTCGCGAGGCGTGACACACGGACGAGCACGGGCTCAAGCGGTCGCCTTGCGTTTCAATCCACACGCCTCTCGCGAGGCGTGACCGCGCTGCAATGTACTGGTCGGTCCAGTCACGCCGGTTTCAATCCACACGCCTCTCGCGAGGCGTGACACTGCCGCTTGAGAGCGTTGATCGAGGCAACGAAGTTTCAATCCACACGCCTCTCG
>JBBSJZ010000125.1:0-12794 GCA_038256795.1 Pirellulales bacterium
GTCGAATCCAGCATTCCACGCTGACGCAAATCGGCGACCAGTGCTGCCGTGGGCTTGTCGGTCTTACGACATATCGATGTCAGGCCACTGCGGAGGCTGCTGTGATTATCCCCGGGGTGGTTGCTATGAAACAGTTGCACGAAACGGACGCCCCGTTCGACCAGTCGTCTCGCTAGTAGGCAACGCGTTCCATACTCGCGCGTCTCCGGTTGATCCAATCCATACATCGCGTGGGTGGCTGCGGTCTCTTGAGAAATGTCCAGTGCATCGGTCGCTGCCGTTTGCATGCGGGCGGCAAGTTCATAGCTGGCGATACGCGCCTCGAGATCCGATTCGCCGGGATGAGCTGCCAAGTGTCGTTGGTTGAGCTGTTGCAATAAATCAAGATTTTGGCGTTGGTATTGACCCGACAAATGCGACGGCGGTTGCAAATTAAAAATTCGTGGCTCGGTGGGGCGGAGTACCGTTCCCTGGAACATCGAGGGCATGAAGCCATTGCTCCAGTTTGTCGCACCATCCACGGGCGGACCGCCCGGATCCGAAAGCACCATGAATGCCGGCAAATCTTGAGACGCACTTCCGAGCGCGTAGGTCAACCACGAACCCAGTGTCGGTCGTCCCAGCACCGCTGGGATACCCCCGTGAAAATAGCGGATCGAAACTTCATGGCCGTTCGCACCCGTGTGCATGCTGCGAATCAAACAAATGTCATCGACGACGCCAGCGGTGTGCGGCAACAATTCGGATAACTCGATACCAGATTCTCCATGAGGTTGAAATCGAAAGGGACTGCCCAATAGCTTTTTGCTGGCTTCGTTAACAAACGAGAATTGGATATCGCCTGAGTAATCCGTCCCATCGTATCGACTCAATTCGGGCTTGGGATCGGTCAGGTCCATGTGCGACGGACCGCCGTGCTGGAACAACGAAATCATCGCCTTGGCGCGAGGCTCGAAATGCGGCGATCGCGGCAACAAATCGCTGGGCGGTTTGGCCTTCAAGATAGGCGGCTTCGCCAGCGCGGACTCTTGAGCCAGCATCCATTGCAATGCCAACGCGCCGACACCCATTCCGGTCTGCTGCAGGAATTGGCGGCGCGTGTTTAGGGGACGAGAGGCGTTCATCATCAACCGATTCTCAATCATTCGATGTACAGAAATTCGTTGGAGTTGAGCAGCATTTGACAGACGTTGACGAGGACTTGAGTGCCCCGTGCTCGGCCCGGAGATGTGCCTTGCGCATCACGGGACATGAGCGTCAACTGCTCGCTTGCGAACCGCAGCGCGAGCGTCAACTCCTCGTCACTCGCGGCGCGGGACAAAACGATTTCCCAGGCCGCTCTGATTTGCGATGGCAATAAGGCGAGATCGGTTTCGGGGCCACGGAATCCTGCCACCGATTCCAGGATCATCGGTTCCCCAGCGACGGGCGTGAACGTCAATGTCAACGGCCAGTTGAAGGAGTCGGACGTCTCGTGTTCCAAGCAATCCGTGACAAAGTCGATGAGTTCGCCGGCGCGGACGGGAATGGCTTCCAGGGTTGTCTCGCAAGATTGATTCTTACTCAGCCAAGTGCCCGTGATTCCGCTTGCGGAAATCACTCGACCGCGGACACCATCGCCGCTTTCACTTGCATGGTTGAGTACTCCCGCAACGCTGAGTTGACCAGCGGCGGGCGCTGTCCAGCGCCGGATCGCGGCATGGCTTGGATCACCTGGATGACCGCCACTGGCGTGCAACATAGTCCAACCCAGCGTGGCATCCGGTAGAATTGCGCCGCCTTGCCACGCGGCGCCAGTGTAATGAGCGAGTTCGCTGAAGTTGCGGATCACACCGGCTTCGTTATCCACAGCGCCAGTCCCGTAGCGCCACATCGGTTGGGGCAATTTCGGTGCCCACGAGTCGGGATGCAAGTTCGCTTCAGGCGTCGCCTGCGCCGCTCGCTCGGTCGATCGCTCCGCGACGAGGGTGGCTTGCTCGAGCACGAAGTCGCCATTGAGCATCATCAACGATTGCGGCGCGACGGTGGAGACGGTTCTGACGTCACAGTTGACACCCATCACCGGGGCGTCGAAGGCTTGCAGCATGCCGACCGGTTGGCTGCGTCTCACTCTCGCGTAAATACTACGGCGAGGTTGGCTGGCGTCGACGCGAACTTGGCCGGTTTCATCTTCGGCAACCGCGACCGGCGGTCCGAACAATCTTCCATCGAGCTGGCCCGAAACCGACAACATCGAATCCCGCAAAATTTCGGCATCGACGCGTTGCAATGATTTTCTCCAATAGTATCGGTTCTCGGCATCGATTGCTTCAGCCTCCGATCGGCGCAGTGAACTTTGGCGCCATGTGGTCGAATTCAGAATTTGACGATGCAGGTGCTTCAAGCTCCATCCATGATTGACGAAGTCGCTTGCCAACCAATCGAGTAACTGGGGGTGAGAGGGCACGTCGCCCAAGTGTCCGAATTCTCCCGGTGTCGCGACGATTCCCCGTCCAAAGTGGTGCATCCAAACGCGGTTGACGAGGGCTCGAGCGGTGAGCGGATTGGCGACGTCGGTCAACCATTTCGCCAACGCCAACCGTCGTCCCGTGGTGGGCAACTGGGGATCGTCCAGCGGAAAGATTTGGTGGGCACCTTCGGCGGCAGCAACGGTTAATGCCGCCGGTTGAATTTCTTGTTGCAGTTGGTTGAAATCGCCACGATGAAACAAATGGGTCACCGGCACATGTCCCGCCGGTTCAACGAGTGCTTGAATGAATTGTTCCGCTGGCTTTTGAGTTCGCAACTCCGCCATCTTATCGTCGATTTTCTTCAGCTCCGCCGCAGCGTCGGGACGGTATTGATAGAGTACGCCCGGGGAAATATTGATACTCGGATGGCTGGCCAATAATGACTGCTGCTCCGCATCCCGTTGCTCGTTCGGAGTCTCATACGCCGCTCGCAATCGGGAACGCAGCGGCTCGTCGAATTTGAGCAACTGTTGCTCGAATACTTCTAGGATGAACGCGTCCTGTTGACGTGCTCGTTCGGCGGCGATGTGGGCGACTTCGCTCTCAATCTTCGCGGCGGCGGCGTGATCCTGCTGCGTGGCCAGCGACACGAGTCGGGCGGCAGGCGGCTGCCATGCTTGCCAATCCAAGGCCGGTTCGAAGACGGCGCGCAACGCGAAGTAGTCAACTTGCGAGATCGGATCATAGCGATGGTCGTGACACTGGGCACAGTGAACGCTCGAGCCAAGCAAGGTTGTACCCACGATTTGTAACGTGTCGGCGATGACCTTGTTCCTGGCTTCCGGGCTGGCGTCGCCGCTGCCGGTGCCGTCCGCCGCCATGCGAAGGAAACCGGTGGCGGTCAGCAGCTCGACTTGGCGGTCCGTCCAATCGCCCCCCTTGGGCCCCGCGAGCTCATCGCCCGCAAGCTGTTCGGCGATGAACTCGTTCATCGGTTTGTCATCATTGAACGACGTCGTGACGTAGTCGCGGTACCGCCAGGACCAATCGCGATTGTTGTCGGCGACCGTGTAACCATCGCTGTCGGCGTATCCGGCTGCATCGAGCCAGTGACGTGCCCATCGTTCTCCGTAGTGTGGCGAGCGAAGCAATGATTCGACCAAATTTTCGTACCACTGTGGCTCAGTATCACGAAGCCAGTCATCCAATTGCTCGATCGTGGGTGGTAAGCCGACGAGATCGTTGTAGGCTCGTTGAATCAGTGTGAATCGATCGGCATCGTCCGAAAACGATAGGCCCGCAGGCATCTGAGCTGCGACGAGCGCGTCGATCGGTGTTCGGATACGGGCATCATGGCCGCCGGCCGGGACCTCAATTTCAGCGATCGGTCGATAAGCCCAATGGTTGCGTTCTTCTTCCGTGATCGGGATGCCCGGTCCGAGTTGCTCCGGTTCGACGCGCAGCGTCGCCGCTCCACGCTCGATCCAATCGACTAAAACGGCAATTTTTTCGTCGGGGACACGCGTTTCACCGGGCGGCATTTCTCCGTCTCGCAGGCGGCTGATGAGCAAACTGGCGTCGGGATCACCGGGCACCACCGCGGCTCCTGAGTCGCCGCCAACCACCATGCGGTGAACCAGTCGCAAGTCGAGCCCGCCGTCGAGTTCTTCGACCGCACCATGGCAATCGAAACAGTACTCACGCAGAATCGGTCGGATCTCGGTCTCGAAATACGGCGGCTCGGCGGCACGCGTCGAGCCCGCCAGGGACGTCAGGATCGCCATTCCCGCAGTGAAGCAAGCTTGGCGATGATCGTGGAACCAGAAACGCATGCGTCAATTCCGTTTCGGCGTGAGGTGGGGGAGTCGCAAGGTGGGGAGTCGTGAGGCGGGGTTGGCTGCCTAGGCATACCGGTAACTTATCTGCGCGTGGTTCCTTAGCGGCCGATCTCGTAGGCGAACAACAAGTCTTGGTCGCGGATGAACAACGTGCCGTTGGCGATGACGGGGTGGGCCCAGATCGCACCCTTGTCCCGGGGCAAGTCGGTCTGGCGCGGTAGCGTCAATTTGCCGTGGGCTTGGTAGCTTTGGCGATTCGGTTCGACGAGTGTGACGGAACCTTCTTTGTCGTCATAGCAATAGAGTCGACCGTCGCCAAAGCAGACCGCACCGCTGCCTTTGCCGGGGAGTCGTTCTTCCCAAAGTTTGTCGCCGGACTCGAGATCCTGGGCCATCCAGACGCCGCCGTTCACCTTGCTGCAACCATAAATAACGCCTTCAACGAGCACGACACCGCCATGATGGTTCTGCATCGTTTTGTCGTTGAGCGCGTAGACACTTTCCGCCGTCACACCGCTATCGGTAGCGCTGAGTTTGAGCAGTGTATTGCCGGCGTTGTAGTTGCTCGTATGATAAAGCTTGTCGCCCGCGAGGATCGGCGTCGGGACGACGGCGACGCCATTGCCCGTCGCCGCGTCGCTAAAAAGCTGATCGCCTGTTTGCACATCGAAAGCGAGCAAACCCGGCTTGCTCGCCGTGACATAAAAACTGTGGCTACCGATCGTTCCTCGGATGATCGAAACGTACTGGGCCGGAGCGTTCGCCTGTTTGCTCGTCCACACCTTTTCGCCGGAGCGACGATCGACGGCGATCATGAACTGGGACTCGCCGGGCGTCACGACGACTCGCTCGCCATCGACGAGCGGTGACTCGCTATAACCCCACGTCGGAATCGCGCCGCCGTAGTCCTTCACCAGGTCGATCGACCACTGCATCACACCGCTCGACTTGCTGAGTGAAGCCAGTACGCCGACGTCGCTGAGGACGAACACTTGATCGCCGTCCACGGTCGGGGTACAGCGTGGACCGCCGCCCCAACCGTGGTTGTAGTCATCCGAGGTGCTGGCCCGCGATACCGCCGTCTCCCAGCGTTTCTCTCCGCTCGATGCGTCGATGCAGATGACTCGGCAATCGGTTTCGCTCGAACCCATCGTGAACAACTCATTGCCGACGACTGAAACCGCCGAGTAACCGCTGCCCATCTCGGTGGATTGCCACTTCAGTGCTGGACCACCCTCGGGCCAACTCTCGAGCAGCGATTGAGCGGCTGCGTGGCCGTCACGCTGGGGGCCCCGCCACTGGGGCCAGTCGGATTGAGTGACCGAGACATTATCTGCCCAGGCACCACCCGCCCAAGTGCCAACAGCCAAAGCGACGAAGAACGCCAGTGACGGAGAACGACCGAGAGACAATGAATTCATGGGACGGTAGGCGTGGGATTAGGGCGGGATTTTGATGCGGGCTCGAACTTTTAATTATACCACGGATGACTTGGTGTTCGCGAACGGTTGGTTCGTTTGCAATTGGATCATGTTTCGGTAGCGTCCGCCTCGCTCGAGCAACTCCTCATGAGTACCGGTTTCGACGATGCGGCCATCGTCGAGCACGACAATTTTGTCGGCATTGGTGATGGTGCTGAGCCGGTGGGCGATCACGAACGAGGTGCGTCCTACCATCAATTCGGCCAAACTCTGCTGGATCAAACGTTCGCTTTCGCTGTCCAAATTACTTGTCGCCTCGTCCAAAATCAAAATGCGTGGGTCCGCGAGAATCGCCCGCGCGATCGCCAATCGTTGTCGTTGGCCGCCGGAAAGTTTAACTCCGCGTTCGCCGATCAGCGTGTCATAGCCCTTGGGCAGTTTTTCGATGAACTCATGAGCCGCTGCCGACTTGGCGGCATGGATCACTCGCTGTTCGCTCGATCGTCGTCCGGCGTAGGCGATGTTCTCGCGAATGGTGCCATCGAATAAAAACACATCTTGCTCGACGATACCGAGCAACTTGCGGTAGCTGGCCAAGTCAATGTCACGCAAATCTCGCCCGTCGAGCAGGATACTACCTGCGGTCGGGTCATAGAATCGGGCGATCAAATTCGTCAGCGTCGTCTTTCCAGCACCGGAGCGACCGACGAGTGCGATCGTTTGCCCGGGCAGCACATCGAGGGTCATATCCTGCAGTACGGCCGTCTCGGTTTCGGGGTACGCAAAGCAGACACCTTGCATCGTGATCGCGCCAGCCACGTCGGCTTCACGGATCGTTTTGGCACCCGGACGACTGGGCAACTCCTCTTCAATCTCCAGCACATCGAGCACTCGGTCCAAGCCCGCGAGATTGTTCTGGAACGTCACGGCGCTGCCGGCGATCGTTGCGAGGGGATCGAGCAACATGGTCAGATAGACGAGGAACATCATCAAGTCGCCGAGCGTCAACTCGCTATGAATGATTTGGTAGCCGCCGTAGAGCAATAGTCCAGTGGATGCGAGGGGAATCACGACTTCCCAAATCGTTTCGATGATCCGCGTCCACCACCACGTGAACAGTTGTTGGCGAACCAGGAAGTCGCCTTCACGAACGAACCGCGATGATTCGCTACGATCTCGCGAGAACGTGCGGACGACGCGAATACCGCCGAAGGTTTCAGTCGCGCCGCTATCAATTCGCTGGCGCTGTTTACGTATGTCACGATACAGGGGTCGGATGCGATTGATCCACGTCCGATGCGTGATCCATACGACGGGCAATAACAGCAATCCGCCGACCATCAGTTTCCAATCGACGAACATCAAGATCACGAGGCTACCGACGAATTGAATGATCGCCCGCCAAGGGTTGTACAGCATGCTGAAGATCAGTTCCGATACACCCCCGGCGTCTTCGCGAATCAAACTCGCAACGCCACCGCTCTTCATGTTGTAAACGCGGTGCAGCGGCAATCGCATCGCGTGTTCGAAGACGCGGCGGCGGATATCGACCTGCGTTTGGTTCACCGTCTTGGTCGCGATCCAGCGGCTGAAAAGATTCACGACCGTCGAGATGAGTGCCACGACGGTCACGGCGGCCGCGATCAACATCAACCTTGAGAACGGCTCGTCAGGCCATGAGACAAAGCCGACCCAACCCGGCAGCGGTTGCGGTGGTCGAGTGAGCACGGAGTCGATCGCGAGTTTGGTTCCCAGCGGCGGAATCAATCGCAACACGATGCCGACGGTCATCAGACCGAGGGTGCCGAAGATTGAAATGCGGTGCCTCGATATCAGTCGCCAGAATTCGCGGAACAATTCAAAGAAGCCACGCTCCCGCGTCCCCAGCTTCTTGCTGCTGCGCTCCCCACGACCATGCTGATCGGGTGACTGGCCCTTCGCATTTCGTTCGCGGACTTCTTGACGGTACTCAGTAAAACGGCGGTGGCTGGGGTCGATCGGCATGAAGTATTGGTAGCCACCCACCATGGATTCGGCAAGCTGGCGAATCAATTTCGGTAGGGCGGTTATCCGGAAACCGCCGACGAAATTGTTTCGACCTTCCCGAAAAAAATCCCCACATTCGCCGCCCCGCATCCGTATCTTTCATGCCTTGGATGGATGCACTGACACCAGCAATGGGAACGATCCATGAATCGACTGCAAAAATTTGCCAAGTTCGCTGCCCTGGTGGCGACGTTACTCGCCGTCGTCGCCGGAGCACTGATCTGGCGAGACTCCGCGAGGCGAGACGCCGTGGTCGCGCCCCTTCGGGCGGCCGGCGACCCCGTCTCAATTGCTGATTTAGAGCCCCCAGATGTTCCCGCTGCCGAGAACGCAGCCACGTATCTGATGCCGGTATCGAAAGAACTGGAGACACTGGTCGGTGAAATCTACCTGCAAGCGTTTCCCGAAGCCTTCGATCCGTCGCAGCGTCTTTCAACTGAACAGCTTCGGAAGTCTCGGGAGTTCTTGTCCGCACACCCGCAAGTCAAGGCAGCCATCACGAATGCATCACCGAGACGGCAATGGAGTTGGCCGCTGAACTACGAGGCATCGGCCGGAGATTTTACGGGAGGACTGCTCGACGCGATGGCCGTGGATCGTAATGTCGCTCGCTATCACAAGGCGGTAGCGTTGGTGCTAGCAGCCGAAGGTGATGCCGATGCCGCCGCGGATACTTGCCTTCAAGGCTTGCGTTTCGTTCGCTTGCAGAGTGAAACGCCGACGGTCGTCGCGTCGCTCGTCAACATCGCCTGTCAAAGCACACTCTTGGACGTGATGGCGACGCTGCTCCAGCACCATCCCCTGAATTCCAAAACGCACCAAGCGATCGAAGCGGAGCTTGCTCGACAAGACTCGCTCCGCGGGTTGGCGCAGACGCTCAAGAGCGAACGTGCATTTGGCGTCTCGAGCTTTGATAAACTCCCGAACGTGCCTGGATTGGGCTGGGTCACCAATGGCGTCATCAATTACGTCGAATTCATGAACGAGCAAATCACGCTCAGCGGTAAGTGGCCTTACCAGCCGACGGACACGGCGACCGTGCTGCCCACCGGCATGACCGACTTGGTGGTTCCGGCGGTGAAAGGAGCTCGCGATTCGCGATTAGGATCAATCGCCCAAACCCGCTGTGTACGAGTGCTCAACGCAATCAAGAGTCGACCCGCGACGTCGGACCCACTCGCAATCGATGCTTTGGGATTGCCCGCCGAAGCGATCACCGACCCATTCTCGGGTAACTCGCTGATGGTGAAGAAAACCGAATCGAGCTGGACGATCTATAGCGTCGGACCCAACGGAATCGACGACGATGGTCAAGTCACGAGCGACGAATCCGCGTCGCTTGATGTGGGAATTTAGTCACGTCGAGGACTCTCTCCACAGACTCGTAGTTGAACAGGTTCTGCGAAGAGATGCGGGGTGATCTGCGAAGAGACGCGTGGTGAGCGGTTGTACCGACGGTGGCAGGGTGGGGAGTCTTCTTGTAAATTTGGCCAAGGACGATCATGGGTCTCACGATATCAAGGGAACGTTTTGGGCACGAAATCTGGAAAAAGCCGATCCGTTAATGCTGACGAGATCGTGAAGGTGAAGAAAACGGCGGTGGGACGTGGTGTGTTTGCTTGCCAGGATCATGCCGCAGAATCCGTCATCGGCGAGATTGAGGGTGAAGTGATGGGGCTCGATCATGAGTCGAATTACTGCATGGACCTCGAGGGCAAAGCGCTGCTGGAGCCAGCGGCGCCGTTTCGCTTCCTGAATCACAGTTGCGAACCCAATTGCCAGTTGCTGCTGTGGAAATACCAAAACGTTGGTGGGCGTCGCTTACGTCGCATTTGGGTGAGCACCTTGCGCGACGTGCGTGCGGGTGAGGAATTAACGATCGACTATGCCTGGCCCATGGATGCGGCGGTTCCTTGTTTGTGCGGCGCCGCGACCTGTCGTGGCTGGGTCGTTGACAAGAACGAGTTGCGCCGACCACGACGCATGTGCCGCACGAATAAAGGTCCGCTCGCCGCTTCCGGCTGATGTCTACTGGAGCAACTCTTCAAAGAGACTCGGTTGCTCGATCTTGACTTGGTTGGAACCGGGCGGTGCGGCAGGCCAGAGCACGACGCTGCCATCATGGCTCGCGGTCATGAGCAATCGTCCATCACTCGACGCGTCGACGGCGGTTACCACGCCGTCATGCCCCTTCAGCGAAATGATTTCGCGACCTTCGACACCCGTCGGCGACCCTTGACTATCAAAGCGTGGATCCCACAGCCGAGCGTCCTTGGCAGATGCCGTCATGATTCTTAAATCGTTCGCGAACGTGCCTTGAATCGTCAGATCCGTCACGGGACCGGCGTGTCCCTTCAGTACAACTCGCGAGCGAGGCGCCGCAGCAGGGGCGGGTGACGCGAGCGACCAAACATAGACCGAGTGGTTTTTACTGCCAGCGGCGACGCATTTTCCATCGCTGGAAAACCCAGCACTGAGCAGGTCGCCTTGGTCCGTCCGATCCAACTCCAGCGGCGGTTGCGAGCCGTCGACGGTAAAGACAACAGCTCGACCACCGTCGCCGACGGCCAGCAATTGTTCGCCGGTTGGTGAAAAGCAAACGCGACGAATCACGCCTCGAGTGACAGCACGCGTCAGCGTTTTTACTTCAGTAATCTCGTGGCTGGCTGGATCCCACACCCAAATCCTGGCGACACCGTCGTCACCACCGGTCGCAAAGCGATAGGTCGCCGCGTCACCGGATGTCTGCTGAATCACACCAGGCGACGGCGCCATGGCGACCGTGCGGACGGGACCGATGTGAGGCGATTCGAGCTTAGCGAGGGCTTGACCGGTCACCGCGTCCCATAGCTTGACGGACCGACTCGAAGTCGCAACGTAGCGTCCGTCGCTGGAAAAGCATGCCTGAGTTAATTGCGCATGCGAGCGATAGCTGGCGGTTAATTTCTCTGCCTTTAGATTCCAGCGAAACGCTCCGTTGTCGTTCATGCTCAAAACGGATTCTCGATCCAGTGCCGTGATGGACTCCGGCGTGCCAAGTTGAATCGGCAATTCGTAGCCCGTGGGTGCATCGAGTGACTTCAAGTCCCAAACTCGTAGCGTGGCGCCGCGTCCACCGATGGGCGAGCGACTGCACATCACCACTTCGGTCTGGTGATCAAAACTCGCCGACGTGATCCGGTGACGTTTTCCAGCAGCGATCACCGTATCCGATGAGAGTGGTTGCTTGACTTCGTCGAGAACACGCGATTGACCGGTACCAAGATTCCACAAGGTCGCTTTCGTCCTGAGCTGGTCTTCGGTCAATCGTTCACTGAGGGTGAGTAGATGCATTCCGTCCAGGGATAATTCGAGCTGGTTGACAATCCCATCATGACCGAGCCGGCCAATCAAGCGAAGCGTTCGAAGATCGATTCGAGTGACTTGCTCGTCGTCAGCAGCGATGAGCAATTCCTTGCCATCTCGCGAAAACGCTGCCGCGTTGATGCGAAATCCACGAACGTTCTCGATCGCTGCTCCGAGTCGCTTTCCAGTCGCGGCGTCCCAGATGACTCCGTAGCCGCCGCGGTCGCCGGTGAATAACAAACTTGAATCCGCTGAGATCGCGAGTGCCGTCACCGTCTCATCATGCGCGATCAATTGATGCTTTTGCTGTGGCTTCGATTGTCCCGTCGGATCGAGTGTCCATAACACCGCGTTTACGTCCGCGGAACTAGAACCGGTCAACATCAAGCTGCCGTCGGGCGATACTTCGAAGTCGCTATTGAGTCCTGTTTGCGAAAGGCGACCGATTTCGACGGAGGCATTGAGGTCCCAGATTCGGATCGCCGAGTCGGCGCTTGCCAAATACAACCGGTTCTGAGCCGGACCCACTCGCATCGACATCGCAACGAAGGGAGTTCCCTCGTCGAGAACTTCATCCTCGAGTCTTGCCACTTCACGAAACGCCAATGACTCGGGATCGATCGCCATCACGCGAGCCGACCGATCCTCGCTCGCGGTGACCACCTTGGTGCCATCGCTAGAAAATTTAGCGGAGGTGATCTTGTTGCCGTGAGCACGCGTCTCTCGCGGCGCTCGGTTTTCTGTCGCACTCGCTTCGCTGTTTCTAACGAATGCTCCCCGATAGGATGTGGTTTGCCACGATCGAATCGACTCGTCATTGGATGCGGAAACGACTCGATCCGACGCGTTGTTGGCGAACTCGGCACCCACGATCCAGCCGCCATGGCCTCGTAGTTCGTACTGCAGACAACGTGACTCGGTGTCCCAAATTTTGAGCAGGTTGTCATCAGCTCCCGTCACGACCGATTTACCATCTCGCGAAAAGTGGATGGATGCGACGCGGTCATCGTGCGCCAGCAATCTCGCGGAACCACCAGCCTTCGTTGACAATGTTTTGTTGGATACCAACACCGCTGGCTCGGTAGCAACCGCATCCACCAAGCGAGCAAAGCGAATCTTGTTTTCGCTCTGCAGACGCGGGGTCGTCGATGATGGCTCGGCCTCGATCATGGCAACTGCTGCATCGAGAGAACTCAGGTAGTCAACCGCTCGGATCGCTGCCGGATTCCACAGCAGCACGTTACCGCCGGTGTCGCCGGACGCGGCAAATTTCCCGTCGGGCGAAAGCGCCACCGACGAGACCGGTGAGGGATGTTGAGCGAAGGTACCGACTTCTTCCACGCTCATCGAGCCGCTCGCATTGACTCGCCAAATCACCACGGCCCCGTTTTCGTCATCCGCGATGGCTGCGGCGAGGACGAAGGAGTCCGAGTTCCCAGCGATCGCGATTTGCCGAACCGGCGAAAGGTGCCAACATGCCTTCCCGATCGCCCGCTGTTCGCCGCTGTCGACATCCCAAAAACGGACCGTGCGATCTTCCGAAGCCGACGCCAGTAGCTTATCGCCGACATAAACCAAGTCGGTCACGCGAGCCGAGTGCGCGCGATCGAGCATGCGAGTGTCGCCGGTGGCGGACACCAAAAGGAGGTCTCCGGAAATCGTCCCGACCGCGATCACGTCATCCGTCGGTGATA
>JBBSJZ010000126.1:0-12748 GCA_038256795.1 Pirellulales bacterium
GAGTCTCTCCCATGGACCGATCATGCGACGGTCGAGCGGATTTGTGAACAGGGCTTCAACGCAAGGCGTGCAACCGGAGCCATGCGACGCGCGACGCCCCGGGCGCGAGCAGTCGCAGCGCGCCGTGCCCGGCGAGAGCGGGACGGTTTGGAACCAAACCAGTGCGACCCAAATGAAGAGCGGAACGAGTAGTACTTGCTGGCTCCATTGACCCCGCTGGGCCGTTGCACTGTATCCCACAAGCGTGAGCACCACGACCAAACACGTCACCAGCGCGGCGATGTATTGGCTCCACCAAAGTACGCCTCCAAAATCAATGGCCAACAACAGCGGCATGATCGCCAGCACGCAGGCAGCGGACCAGTAAGCGACTTCGCGAATGATTTTTAAGTGCGGCAACGGATAGTAGGAATTTGAGTGATGAGGAAAGACGGCAACGGTGCGATTAAAACTGACGCGAGGCGGAAACGTGGCTGAAAAAATTCTCTGTTTTTTCGACTCTCCGCATCGCGCAGATGGGGCTAGGGGACAAGGGTGGAATAAGGCCCCTCAACCTAACCCCATCGAGGCGATGGGGAGAAGGGACAAAAAAGTGTGGGGGGTAATGCACCTCAGCCAAAATCGTATGACCTCGATAGCGAGTGGGGAGAGGATGAAAGGACGAAGGGAAAGTTATTCACGGGACGTTCCTAGAAGACTACCGACTTCAAGTCGGCTTGGACCATGATTTTTGCAATTTCGGGGGCCATCGTTTGGGCTTTCCATTGAAGAAGTCTTTCGGCTTTCGACGGATCACCGACGAGTCGTTGAACTTCGGCGGGTCGGATAAAGCGGGGATCTTGAATGACATGGTCATGCCAATTGAGCTCGACGGCGGCAAACGACGCGGCCAAGAAGTCTTCGACACTGGACTGGACTCCCGTAGCGATCACAAAATCTTCAGCCGAAGTTTGTTGCATCATCCTCCACATCGCGTCCGTGTACTCTGGGGCGAACCCCCAGTCACGTCGAGCATCCAGGGAACCGAGGGACAGCGATTTCTGTTTCCCGAGTGAGATCGCGGCGGCGGCTCGGGTAATCTTGCGAGTTACAAACGATTCACCTCGACGCGGTGACTCGTGGTTGTAACAGATCGCGTTGCAGGCGAATAATCCAAATGATTCGCGGTACAGGGAAACCATCTGGGTCGCGAATGCCTTCGCAACGCCATAGGGTGTCACCGGTCGCATGGGCGTGTTTTCGTCTTGGGGTGAATCGTCCGGTCGGCCGAAGATCTCGCTGCTACTGATGTGCAGAAACTTAGGACGTTTGACGAGATCACGAATGATTTCAAGCAGCTTGAGCGTTCCCATCGCTGTGAATTGGCAAGTGGTTTCGGGAATATCGAAGCTCGCTCCCACATGACTTTGGCCGGCGAGGTGGTACAGCTCGTCGGGTTCGGTCTTGTTAAGAATGCGCCGGATCGTCGTGGTGTCGTCGAGATCGGCATAGTGCAGAAACAGCCGCTTGCCATACGTATCGGGATCGTTGAAGTGCTTGTCCAAGCGCACACGCACCGTGGTGCTGGTACGGCGAACGATGCCATGCACGACGTATCCCTTGCTCAGAAGTAGCTCGGTGAGGTACGAACCGTCTTGTCCCGAAATACCTGTAATCAAGGCGATTTTGCCGCTATCGGTTTCAATTTCCATCGGACGAGTTCCCAAAAGTGGTGTTGACTGCGCTCGCGTTTTTCGAAGCGACAATTTCATGAAGTAACGATTTGAATTGTTCCAGAACCATGGGACGATCGTACTTCGCTAAGGCGATCTCGCGACAACGAGATCCGGCATCGAGAATGAGCTGGGGATCGTGCGCACAGCGAGCGATTTCTTTCGCAATTTGATCGCTATCGCCCGGTGCGCAGACAGCGCCCAAGTCATACTTGCGGACGGTTGCGACGAGATCGGTATCGGGTGACGCGATCGCGAGCACCGGGCGACCTGCGGCGAGTATCCCGTACAATTTGCTGGGGCACAAACAACCGCTCACCGACTCGTGCATGGAGACCACATGCAGGTCGGCGGCTGAAAGGCTTTCGGCCAATTGTTCGCGCGGTTGATAGGGTAGAAAACGAATGCGATCGCTCGGCAACGATGACGCGATCGATTGCAACTCGCCTCGAGCGGCTCCATCGCCGACGATGAGCAAGATCGCACGATCTGGCCAAACGGAATTTTTCGCGGCATCCAGCAGCACATCGAGCCGCTGGGTCAGGCCCATGTTTCCACTGTGCATGACCACAAAACGTCCTTCGAGTGAATGGCGACGCAAGAATTCATTCTGCCGCGGATCGATCGGACGGATGGATTGGCAATCGGCCCAGTTGGGGATCACACGGAGTCGATTCGGTTCAATGTTCCAGGGAGCCGATTGAAGTCTCGATTTCATGCAGTCGCCGAGCACGATGACTCGCTCGGATTCCTGATATGCAGCTCGAAGCGCACTTCGAATTCGGCGCGTCAACATTCCGGACTTTGCCTTGCCGATCGCTTCGGCGACATCTGGATAAATGTCCTGGAGGTAACAGACGAGTGGTGCACCGACGCGTCGAGCATGTTTGGCAGCGACGATCGGCAAAAGAAACGGATCCGTTTCGCTGATCACGCAATCCGCCGAGAGTCGGGTGGATCGAAGGTAATTTGCCGCGGATCGCGAGAACGAAAGTAAATTGATCAGCCGCCCTGCTGGGATTCGTTTCGCGAATTGAGTGTGCTTCAATCGATGCACGGTCACGCGATTGTGTCGCTCGATCCCAGTGGTCGCGAACGATTGCCCCGACGCCGGACTATTCGGCTGGCCACAAACGACGTGGACGTCGAAATCGATGGCGAGCGACTCGCACAGCGTTGTTAACAACTGGCCCGTGGCTTCGGTATCCGGCCAATAACAACGATTGAGGAAAACGAGAGTAGCGATGAGCTTGTGTCTGAAATCGGAGAACGACTGAACGAAAAACGACGCTGGTTAGGTTCGGGCGGACACTTTTTTCTCAGTGGTAAGCACCAAGGGAAAGGTGTTGCGGATGAATCAGCCGAAGAGTGTTAGCTCGAGGTTACGGGCCCCTCACCCTAGCCCTCTCCCCATCGAAAGCGATGGGGCAAGGGGAACCATGCGAGGTGTGCCTCCCTCAAATCGGCTCGAGTTGGCAGTCTTCGAGTTTGACGCTGACGCCTTGATCCATGAACTTGACGGCGACCAACAGTCGTCGCTCATTCTCGCGGCGAATAACGGTACCCTCAAAGCCGGCGAACGGTCCTGTCTTTACACGGACATTTTCGCCCGCTTGGAGACGACTTTCCACGGTCATCGGCGCGCCGATCTCGATCAGATCGCGAATCTGTTTCAGATCCGTAACAAAACGCTCGACGTCGGTAATCACGCTCGCCTTCATCACGCAACCGGTACAGATCGCTTGATAACGTGCTTCATCGTCGCCGCGCATGAACAAATAATTGGAAAAAAGCGGCGTGTAGACCGTCCGCAGTCGACCATTGGGCGAGCGGTTTCGTTGCTTCACCAGCGGGCCATAGTGCGGAAGCTGAAGGACGCGCAAATGTCGCATCAGCAACTTTTCTTGACGCGACTTCGTGTACAGCAACCACCACGGCAGCTCGAAACTGGCCGGATCGTCCAGCAACTCACTGGGCAAACAATCGGGTTCTTGGGGGAGGATTGGCACGGGTGAAGGAACGGAGGAATGAAGGAATGAAGGGTGAAATGAGTAGGGCTTTGGGTCAATCCATAATGGGATACTGCTCGAGTCAGTCGGGTCGCGCGGGGCCTCGGCAAATGAACGGTTGTGGCGCTAGCCACCGGCGTTTTCCGGCCAAAACGCGGACACGCGGTTGCCGATCGAACTAAATATGGCTCGACGCCGACGTACCCTGATCGATCGTGAATGATTCTCGAACACCAACAACATCGACGGACGGACGCGGCGGACTTCCCCCTTCCTGAAGGACTGCGGATGACGAGGCTCTTGATCCCAAACCCGCCGGCGAATGTTGGGCAACTGGCGACACGCCGTGGTGGTGTCTGGCTTCAATCTCGGCGACGACCAATTCAATTTGTGGTCCGAGATCCACCAACTTTGCGGCGAGGTCAGCGATGCGATCGTAGACACCAGGATCGTTGCCTGGGGCGATGATATCCATCCGACCGATCAGTACGTTGCATCCATCGCTCGCGCGATGCGCGAAGAGCGGCAAACGTACGGTCAATTGAAAGGCCTTCTCGGGTTGACGAACGCTTTGCCAAGACGCGTTATATCCCTCGTGCAACCAAGCGAGATTGAGGTCGATTTTGAGCAGCGAGATTTCGTGAGTTCTTGCGAATTCGACCATCGGTTCCCAGATGGTTTCCCAGCGGCCCTCGCCCTGGAGCACGCTTCGACGCTGGTGTTTTTCGACATCACATTGTTTGGGGAGCATCATGAATGAGTGCGAGAAGTTTCTCATCCGGCTCAGAAGTAAGCGGAACTCTGCGTGTCCGAACGAACGCGTGAGCACCAACAGCGCGAGCACAATGAAGACGCCGAGGCCGGCCAGCCAATGTTGGTTCCAGCTCACTGACAGCAGCGACAGCAGCGTTGTGATGGAGCATAACGCGGCCACGACGAACAGCATGCCGACCTTTCCAAACTTTGCTTGCAGCAGGTGATGCAAGTGGGCGCGGTCGGTTTGATACATGCTTCGTCCCGTCAACCAGCGACGCATGATCGCGGCGGTGGAATCGAACAGCGGGATGGCAAGAATTGCGACCGGTGCGGACGCGAGCACTGTCGAGTGTTTGAGATTGGTCCAAACGGCGAGAACGCCGACGAATAATCCAATCATCATACTTCCCGAGTCGCCCAAGAAGATGGTCGCCGGCGGGCGATTGAAGACGAGGAATCCGGCAAGCCCGCCGGCGAGTGAGAAGCCCACGATTGCGGCGAGTGGCGAGCCCATCTGCAGGCCAAGAAACCCCATTCCGCAACTGATCACGATCCCCGCCGTCGTCGCCATACCGTCGGCGCCGTCAATCAGGTTCAAAGCATTGATCGCGATCAGCAACCACAACACGCTGATGGGAAACGCGAGCACACCGAGCTCGATTTCGTAGCCGAAGAAACCGATTTCCGTGATCAAGGTGCCGCTGCCCACGAGAGCGGCTGCGATCAAGCATTGAAACAACAGTTTCTGGCGACCGCGAAGCGCGATCGCATCGTCCACAAGACCGACGAGCATGATGGCGCCGACGGCCGAAAACAGCGTGTACCAGCGACTTCCCAAGGTCCCTAGCTCCCACACGGGGTCAACTCGGTCAAGGTAAAGACTAGCGATGAACGCCACCACGACGGCGGCGAAGACCCCGATACCACCGCCCAGGGCAATGGCACGGTCATGCAGTTTTCGTTCGCGATCGGGTGCGTCAACCATCCCAACGCGCAGCGCGATGGCACGCACCACCGGAACAAATGCCAGGGCAGCGATGAATGAGATCGCTAACGCGCTGAGTATCAATCCGGCCATAAAGATGATTTGCCTAAAGATCCAGTTCTCGGTCCGTCTGCTGAACACGGTCGTCCATTAAACCGCCAACGTCGCGGTTAATCTGTCACCCCCCTACCCTTCGCCTTGCAGGGATGTCACGCAAGGTCATTTCAATTCGCGGTGACCGCGCGCAGTTCCGACTGGCGCTATTCTAAAACACAACCGGTCCCAGACTAGTCTAAACACACGATCTGGGCGAGTCTTGCGGCGTGCGAGTCAATACAAGCGTCAAAACAGGCCGAATCGCGCGCCCCGACGGCGTCAAGCGACGGCGTTTTCGCTCCAGGCGGCAGGATCCGGATATCCGTCAAACGAGTTACGAGCGGATTTTTCGTCAGTTTTGGCTCATCCGGCACGACCGGGCGGGCGATAAATAGGCTTGTGCAGGTGGTGCGATCGTCACGATTGGCAACTCCCGCACAATTGACATAAACCGAATGCCGTTGCTGCCAAGGGGGGCCAGATGGCGATTCGCTCGCTTCGTGCTTTAAAAGCACTCCAGACCCGAATGTTCCATTCCGCCAAGGAATCCGAGCCACGTGCCGATCGGCGCCGTTTCGCATTGCGAATGGTGGTGCAATCGGCCGCGCTAGGCTGTATCGCGGTGGTGCTTAGCACCAGTACCGGGTGCAGCATTGGCACCAACGCCGGCAAGGCATTGATGCGTCACGACCAACTTGACGAGTTCATGATCAACTATCGCAATCGAGCGATGGCGGCCAAGGCTTGGCATTGCAGTAAGGAAAAATTCTGCAACCGAGGCCATCTGAACGAGTTCCAAGCAGGTTTCTACGCCGGCTATGCCAATATCGCCAGTGGCGGCAACGGCTGCTGTCCGACCATCGCTCCGAAGGAGTATTGGGGCTGGAAATACCAGTCATCCGATGGCCAGGCGGGCGTCAACTCGTGGTTCGAGGGTTACCCCATGGGCGTGCAGGCGGCGGAAGTCGACGGCATCGGCCACTGGAGCCAAATCCGACCAATGGGATTGCCGATGGCTCCGACCGGTTCCGCCGGCGGCGTACCCACGTCGGCCAACGATGGCGTACCGGAAGAGATGATGCCTAACTTGATGCCCCAGACGCCCTATGCCGAACCGATTCCAGGCGCGCCGCTGATGCTCGAGACAGGTCCACAAATCCTGCTCAATCAACCCGCGGTCAAGATGACTCCGGCGACGGGATCGTCCGCGTCGATCCGCGATCGCGATTTACCGGCGGCTATCACGATTGCTCCGGTGAACGCGACATCCGATCAACTCGATTCGAGCGCATCGCAAAGTGCGGTGTATGGAGCTCCGACGGGCGTGTCGGTTTCGATCGGTGACTCTGACGCTGGCGAATTGCCGTTTAGCTTCAAGTAATTGAACGTGAATGTGAGTGAATGGGCGTGGCGATTGCGCCCGCCAATCGAGTGTCAAAAAACTACCACCCGCGCATTTCCGCCCCGCTTCATTGCAAGACGGTTTTGGCTTTAGCTAAGAGAGTTCAAGGATGAAAAGTACATTTTCAACCGGCCGACGGGCATTTCGCCGGCTCAGGTCGGCCGTCGGTGCCAGACTTTCGGCCGCCACGACGACGCTCGCTACCGGCATTGTGGTCACCACGCTGGGCGGTTGCTCGGCGCTCACCCAGCCGATCGAAGGCGTCCCGGCGAATCGATTGCCGCCGCAATTCCTCGCTCAGCCCAAGAATGACTTGGTGCCGGTGGACATCTCGCTGCTTTCGCTCGAACCGCCGCGCGACTACCAACTCGACAGTGGCGATATTCTCGGTGTGTACATCGAAGGTGTGCTGCCGTTCAATCCGCCGAACGCGCCGCCAGAACCACCTCCGGTGAACTTTCCGAGCCAAGACAGCACCCTGCCACCCTCGATCGGTTATCCGATCGCGGTCCAAGATGACGGCACGCTGTCGCTACCGCTAATCGAGCCGCTTGACGTCGAAGGTTTGACGCTCGAACAGGTTCGCGATGCGATTCGTGAAGCCTACATCGACGCCGACATCTTGCGTCCCGAGAAGGCGCGACCGATCGTCACACTGATTCAAGAACGGACCTACAACGTGATTGTGGTCCGTGAAGATGCCGGCGGTGTTGGCAGTGACGGTGACGGATTCATTCGCGGTGGTGACCAGAGCGCCAGCGGTTCGGTGGTGAAGCTCAAGGCGTACCAGAACGACATTCTACATGCCTTGGTCGAAACGGGCGGACTTCCAGGCTTCAACGCCAAGAACGAAGTCAAGGTGCTGCGAGCGAGCAAGGCCGATCAACGCAAGCGTGCCGAATTCCTACGCCAGTTCTATGCCCAGCAACGTGCCGCAACCCTCGATCCTTGCAACTCGTGCCCACCGCCATTGCCCGAGGATCCTTCGATTCTACGCATCCCCTTGCGAGTGCAACCGGGGGTCATCCCGCAGTTGTCCGATGCTGATGTGACGCTCGAAGACGGTGACATCGTGTTCATCGAATCGCGAGAAACGGAAGTGTTCTACACGGGCGGATTGCTGCCCGGTGGAGAGCACAAATTACCTCGCGACTATGACCTCGATGTTCTCGGTGCGATCGCGATCGCCGGCGGCAGCCTCGGCGGTAACCAGGCCGGCGGCGGCGGTGGAGGCATCGGCAACGTCGCTAGCCTCAGCGGTGTGCCACCAGGACTCGTGTATATCCTTCGCAAGACCCCGTGCAACGGACAAGTCGCGATCGAAATCGATATTGCGAATGCGATCAACGACCCGCGTCAACGACAATTGATCCAACCGGGTGACATCATCATCATGCGTTACAAGTGCGAAGAAGAATTGTTGAACTTCGGTGTCGGATCGTTCTTCACCTTCGGTATCGCCCAGTTGCTGAACCGTCGCTAAGCATCGGAACGTCGAAAACGATCTGCGGCCCGCGTGAGTGATCATGCGGGCCGCTTTCGTTGAACTACGGCGATGCTAAGTCTTCGACATGCGGTAAGTCGGCAAGCGACTCGAGACCGAAGAGGTACAAGAAACGCTCGGTCGGATAGTACTTCGCCACCACTTTCGGGCTATCGTCCGTTCGTTCGCGGCGAATCTCGAGAAGTTGACGGCGGACGAGTTGATTCAGCAATGATGCGCTTTCTCGGCCTCGTTGGTCTTGGACTTTTTGCGAGCTGATACCGGGTTGATAGGCTACTAAGGCGAGCACCTCGACGGCTGCTTGATTCAATCGTGCCTCACGGACCTTGCCCAGAAACGATCGCCGTACCGCTTCGACTTCCGGGGCGATTGTCATCCGGTATCCCTGTTCGTCACGGATGACTCGGAGCGCTTGACGCTGCTGGCGATACGATTGATTGAGTTCATCGACCAGGTCGACGACTTCTTCGGGCGACACGTCGCGCATCAACGACGCGAGCCGCGTTTCGCTGATCGATTGGTTGTCGGGATGGCCGACGAATAGCGCCGCTTCGATGATCCCGATCGGAGTGACATAGTTCTCGGCATCGTCATCGTGGGCTACCGTCCCAGTCGTCGACTCGGCTTCACGGCCGAGGACCTGAGTCTCGGCGGATGCAAGGGTGTGGGCGTAAGACTCCGGGTCATGCTCGGCGAGCGCGCTGGCATAGGCGGCGCCAAGATCATCGAGCGCAAAATCCTCGTCCGGCGATTGCGATGTCGTTGCCGCGAGAGTTGCCTGCTCCGACGCCGGAGGCTGGATGGCGGGTTTTTTTTTCGACGGTCGCATCAGACCCATTCTTGCTTGGTCGGTTTGATCACGATCTCTGGCACGTGGGCACGCGGCGGCAAATGGCAGATGGTGACAACGAGTGACGCGATATCCTCGGGTTGGAGGATTGACGCCTTGTGTTCATCCGTGACTTTCACCGGTCGGTTCTCGAGGATCGGTGTATTGACTTCGCCCGGGTAAACGTTCGTGACGCGAACGCCTTCATTACGCACTTCGTTGGAGACCGCAGTGCCGAGCGCGGTCATCGCAAACTTGCTGGCGCAGTAAACGACGCCACCGAGCGAGATCGCACGTTTGCCAGCCACCGAGGTGATGTTGATGATCAATCCATCGCGGCGTTTTCGCATCGCCGGGAGCACTTGGTGCATGCAGTAATAAGCGCCCGAGGCGTTGATTTGCATGACACGATCCCAGTCCGCGGGCTTCATCGCTTCCATCGTGCGATTTTGGATGTTGACGCCAGCACTATTGACGAGGATATCGACCTCACCGTGTTGAGCGAGAACAAACGCAAAGAACGTTTCCACGCTCGCAGCATCCGCCACATCGAGCACATGCGAGTGGATCGGATGGTCGCACTCGATCGACTCGGCGAGAGATTGCAGCGGTGCGAGCCGACGCCCGCCAATGACCACCTTGCACCCCGATTCCGCTAAACCTCGGGCAATGCCCGCGCCAATGCCCGTCCCACCGCCAGTGATCGCGACTACCTTCCCAGACAAATTTGACACGGCCGAGCCTTCGTTTTCGAATGAATTTCAAGCGTTGGGTAACTCACTCTTCGTTACCCACATGAGCGGTTTTGGCGCTAGCCACCGGCGACCGAAAAAATTACTTCACCATGACCATGCAAGCCCCGCACCCTAACCCTATCCCCACCAAGCGTGGGGAGAGGGGAACTGAGATGACGAGCCCTAACCCTCCGCCCACGAAAGCGTGAGGCGAGGTGACAAATCGAAAATTGTTCTCGAGCTTTCCCATGCACCGCAAATCGAGGATGTGTTAATGCGTTCCCCGTTCCAAGTGTACCACGATCTGCGGGCAAAGCCGAGCCTGTGGCTGGTGACAGCGAACGGTGAAACGCGATACGATTCCAGCGAGCCAAGCGTTCACTCAGCGGCCGTGATGGGAAGCCGTTCATCTTTAAAAATCGGATCTTCGCTGCAAGCATGAAAAGCACCGCTGAACAACAAATCGAATTGCTTTCAGCAACGATTCGTCATCACGATCGACTTTACTACCATGACGCTCGTCCCGAGATCAGCGATCTGGAGTACGACCGATTGCTGCGTGAGCTGGTGGATCTCGAGGAGCAACATCCACAACTTCGACTCGCGAATTCTCCGACCCAGCGGCTCGGTGACGCGCCGGTTGACGATCTTCGCCAAGTCGCTCACCGGGCTCCGATGTTGTCGATCGACAACACCTATTCGCGTGAGGAATTGCAGGCGTACTTCGATCGCACGAACAAGTTGCTCGACGAAGAAACGATTGCCTGGGTGATGGAGTACAAGATTGACGGCGTCGCCGCTTCGATTCGCTACGTCGATGGCGAGCTCGTCGAAGCGCTGACGCGTGGCAACGGCCAAGTCGGCGATGACATCACGCACAATGCTCGAACCATTCGCGACTTACCGCTGACGTTATCCGGAGACTTCCCCAAAATTCTCGAAGTTCGCGGCGAAGTCTACATGACCAATGCGGATCTCACGGAGTTGAACCAACGCCAAGTCGACGCGGGTCAGGAGCCGTACAAGAATACGCGCAATGTCACGGCGGGAACCGTGCGGTTACTCGACGCGAGCATTGCGGCGCGGCGAAAACTTCGCTTCTTTTGCCATGGGATCGGTGAGATCGATGGTTTCGCGGTCGAGGACCATGGCCAATTTCTCGCCAAAATCCGCACCTTCGGTATTTTGCCGACGCCGGATGTGCGGGTGTTCAAAGACTCCGCCGCAGCGGTCGCGGCGGTGGCGGAGCTCGAAGAGCAAATGCCGGACTTGCCGTTCGAGGTCGATGGAATCGTGTTCAAAGTCAACAACTTTGGCCAGCGTGATCGATTGGGCATGCGCAGCAAGAGTCCGCGCTGGGTCATCGCCTATAAGTTCGAACGCTACGAAGCGATCACGACGCTCGAAGATATTAGCGTTCAAGTCGGCAAGACCGGCACGATCACTCCGGTAGCTCATTTGACGCCCGTCACGATCGCCGACACGACGGTCTCACGAGCATCGCTGCACAACGCTGACGAGATCGAGCGACTCGACGTCCGCGTCGGAGATGTGGTCGTGGTTGAGAAGGCGGGAAAGATCATCCCCAAAGTCGTTCGCGTCGAGAAGCACTTACGGACCGGTGATCCGCCCAAGTTTGTGTTCCCCAAGTCGTGTCCCGAGTGTGATGGCGAACTCGTTCGCGACGATGGCGGTGTTTACATCCGCTGTCCCAACCCGAGTTGTCGGGCCCAGCTTCGCCAGCGGCTGATTTATTTTGGCAGCCGTGCGGGGATGGATATCGATGGACTCGGTGAAGAGATGGTGGATGTGCTGCTGCAGCGCGACCTGGTTTCCAGCTACGCGGACTTGTATCGGTTGACCGCGGCTTCGCTCGCCGATCTGACATGGGCGAAACAGCGAAAGCTGAAAGCTGGCCAGCTCGGCGACGTTCAAATTGGCGCAAAGAACGCCGAAACGTTGATCCGTGGGATCGACGCCAGTCGCACGCGTGGGCTCGCGCGACTACTCGCGTCAATCTCGATCCGGCACATCGGACCACGTGTCGCACAACTCATCACGCGCCGCTATCCGACGCTCGCCCAATTGCGTGCTGTGTCCAAACAGGATCTCGCAGCGATTCACGAAATCGGTGATCGCATCGCGGATAGCCTGTTTGAATACTTGGCGAGTGACTATGGCGTGAAGCTACTCGATGATCTTGAGCAGGCCGGTGTGCAGGTTCGTGAAGTTTCGGAAGCGTTGCCGAACGAGGGACTGTTCCAGGGCAAGACGCTCGTGGTCACCGGCTCGTTGTCACACTACACGCGGGACCAAATCGAGACCCTCATCGAGGAACAGGGCGGGCGAGCGTCGGGCAGCGTCAGCAAGAAGACGGACTTTCTCGTTGCCGGAGACAAGGCCGGCAGCAAGCTCGAGAAAGCTGAGAAGCTCGGCGTCCGCGTCCTGACCGAAGAGCAATTCCGACACTGGATCGAACAGGGAGCCCCGCTGCCCGATGAGCCGGCGTAGAGGCTAGCTGGAGTTAACTCCCTCTTGAACCCACTCGATGCTGCCGCATTTGTTATCTTCAAACGCTGTTCAAGACGAGGTGACCGAGAGGGCGACTCGACGTAAGCATCATCCGCTTTGTCCTCTTTCCCCAACGCTTTCAGTCGGGAGAGGGTTAGGGTGAGGGGCATGCTTAGAAATCGGGACGCTGATTTTGAGCTGTCCTCCACC
>JBBSJZ010000127.1:0-12745 GCA_038256795.1 Pirellulales bacterium
ACTACTGAAACTCCGACTACTGAAACTCCGGCTACTGAAACTCCGGCTACTCAAACTCCGGCTACTCAAACTCCGGCTACTCAAACTCCGGCTACTCAAACTCCGACTACTGAAACTCCGGCTACTGAAACTCCGGCTACTGAAACTCCAGCCGAGCCGCAAGCCGATGTGAGTGAACCGGCAAAGGAAGACAGTTCCGATGGCCGAGCGGTCAGCGATTCGATCCGTTTGGTTGCGTTCCAAGACGATGAGTCGCCCGTTGCAGCGCCGCCCGCGGCGGACCAGACTGCTGAAACGACACCTGCGGCGGATGAGAAGTCTGCCGACGATGCAAAGCCCGCCGGTGCGGATACGCCCTCGAGTGACGCTGTGCCGGCAAGTGACGATCAGCCTGCTGAGAAGCCAGCCCCCAAGATTGAGACCTTTGAAGAGGTGAAGGGCCGTATCGCTGACGAATTGGCGGGACCGGTGGCTCGGCAAAAATTATCGGCCGCGATCAATGAAGCGACGACGACGATGCGTCGCTACTTCAATGAAAAATCGATATATGAGAGCGACATCAAGATCGGCAAAGAAGTCAAAGCGCCCGTGCGGCCTGACTTCAAAGCCTTGGCCAAGCAACTCGGCATGGACACCCAGCAAATTGGACCGCACGACGAGCTGTCGATCGCTAGCGAGTTGATCGCGGATTCATTCGAGGTCGGTACCGAACGCTTCCGCCGAGGTCCTTCTTTCGCCGTCATGATGTACGGTGTTCGTAACAGCCAAAACTTCATTCCGAAGCAACAATTGTTCTCACCGCTGCAAACCGCTGACGATCAAACCGGTAAGAGCTTTGTGTCGTGGAAGACGGACGAGAAGTTAGCTTACATGCCCTCGCCGGAAGAGGCCCGTGAAGAAGTGATCTTAGCGATTCGAACCCAAGAAGCTCGCAAGTTAGCTCGCGAAGCGGCTGAGGCGATCGCCAAGAAAGCGAACGAAGCGGGTGACAAACCACTCGCCGAATCCGTCCCGTCGGACAAGAAGGATTTCTTGTTCGAGGAACTTGGACCGTTCACGTGGATGAACTCATTCGGCTTCGGTCGCGCATCCATGGGCAACGTACCGCAACTGGATTCGGTCGGTGCCGAGTTCATGCGTGAAGTGTTCACGAACGAAATCGGTGTCGCCGGTGTCGCACCGAACCAGCCCGAGCGAGTGTTTTATGTCGTTCGTCCAACCGCGTTCCAGCCGTCGGTCGAGGAATTGAAGCGTCGCTTCCTGCAGCCTCAAGAGCGAATGATGGCGATGCTGCTGGGCAACGAGGACGCCGGCGCCATCGTGCGAGGCTTTTACAAGTCGGTCGACGATTCGATGAGTTTTGAATACGACGCCCCGGAAGAAGAGTAACTGACAAAGATGACGACGACGGACACCTTTCGCTACGCGATTTGTAACGAAACGTTTGGCGATTGGCCGCTGGACAAGGCACTCGCCTATGCCGCGGCCGCCGGCTATCGCGGTTGGGAAGTCGCTCCGTTCATGCTCGCCGAGGACGTTCGCAACTACACCACCCGGGAGCGAATCGCTTACCGCAATGCCGTCGAAGCCGCGGGCTTAGAAGTCATCGGACTCCACTGGTTGCTGGCCAAGACGACCGGATTCCATCTCACAACGATGGATCGAGTCGTGCGATCTCGAACCGCGGAGTATCTCGGTGATCTCGTCCGCATGTGTGATGAGCTTGGCGGCGACTTGCTGGTGCTCGGCTCGCCCCAACAACGCAATGTCGGCAAGGACCAATCCATGGAATTGGCGATGGAGAATGCCGCCGAGGTCTTACGAGCGGTCGTCCCCGTCCTGGACGAGTGCAATCTCTACGTTGCGGTTGAACCACTCGGTCCGGAAGAAGGTAACTTTCTCAACACGGCGGCAGAGGCTCGCGAATTGATCGAGCGAGTGGCGAGTCCACAAGTGCGGATGCACTTGGATGTCAAAGCGATGAGTTGTGAGTCACTACCGATCACGCAAATCATTCGCGACAACCATGACTTGATGATCCACTTTCATGCCAACGATCCCAATCGTCGCGGCCCAGGAATGGGCGACGTTGATTTCGCGCCGATCATGCGAACTTTACGTGACGTGGATTACGGCGGCTGGGTCAGTGTCGAAGTATTCGACTATTCACTCGGTGCGGAAATATTGGTCTCGCAAAGTATTGAAAATCTTCGTTCGTCGACTTCGCCTTAGCGAACCGCGTATGTTTCGAGGCTGCGTCCTGGGAAGGCGAAGCGGCCGTAGTTCGCCTTGAGCACCGTCCACTTGGATTCTTTGTATTCCGTTTGAATGTCGATCATGACCCGTCGAGCTAGCAGGAACACATCGAGTCGCTCGTAATCGTCCATGGGTACGACTTGGGCATGACGCTCCTCCGCGATGCTGACGGTTCGGTCAAGGTGTTCCGGCAACATTTCGGCGGCCGATTCCGCCTTCGCTCGCGAGTAAACACCATTGACGCCCACCCTCAAGGGCGCGATTTTCGGGGTACTCGCCGACAGCGTGACGATGACGAGTCCGTCGGAGAGCACACTCACGAGCCTCGTCAATGTCGCATGACCATTCTCCGCAATCTCGCACAGCACAATTTGGTGACATCCGAGCAATAGAGCGGTGAGTTGTCGGTGATGATCATCATGCACCATCACTTGCTTGGGCGCGTCGAATCCCGCCTGTCCGAGCGCGCTGACTTGTGCGTCCATCAACCTTGGTAGCGGCGACTCGCTAGCGTCGGATAAACGGGGATCCTGATATTGGTGACTGGGGGGTGCTTCGGGTTGTTCGAGGACTGACTTTTGCGCATCGACCTTCGCGATACTGAATCCTTGCTCGGGATCTTTGTAATCACGTGCGGGTTGACTCCGCAGTCGCAGCGGGGCGTGACGTGCACTGACGCGTGAACCGAGCACCGCAGCGGACCCGAGAACAATGAAAATGTAGCCGAGACTTTGAAGCAGTGTGTCGCCACCGACACTCGTCAATTGTCCTGGATACCAAGCGAGGTAGCCGCCGCCGATGATGCCCGTCAATCCGACAAAGAAGTACAGCAAACGCATCAAGCGACCACCGCGTCCGTAGCGAATCGGATACCCCAGCAAGCTGATAAAACTAGGGATCGGCATGAACAGGATGCCCCAGAACGACGGACCAGCGCTTCCGGCCATGACCCATCCGATCATCGATACCGTGCCGCACGCGACCGCCTTGCCGATCGCCCAATTTAGCTCGGGAGGCGTGTGCATCGCACTGATGACGTATTGCGGGCGTTGGTCGAGTTCCAACTCGGGTGCGTATTGGCCCAGGTAACCCAGCGGCTTCTCAAGCCAGTTCAAGTCCCAACCCCTGCGAACGTATCCGGTCAGCGTCGAGCTCATGTCGACTTCGGCTCGGCCCAGCGTTTGGCTGGCATCCAATCGCGACATCACGACCACCGCCGGAACGCGATCCGGGGCGATACCGCGGGGAATGATCTTGAGTGGTTGGGTAGATTGTTGGAGTAATTGCATCGTGTCGACGGCCCGCAGCGAGTCCATGACCCGTTTTTGCATCGCCGCCCGGTCGCCTTGGGGATCGAGCTCGGCAATCATTTTTTGGATCGTCAACAACTGGTTGTCGTCGGCGGGAATCTCGACATCCCGCAATTGGATGTGGGCATTGTCGCCAATACCACGCTGCACGAGCTCAGCCCAGCCTAGAGTTTGGGCCATCGACTGCATCGACAACGATTGCTGGACCTCGGGCACGGCCACAAAAAGTCCATACGTCAGGCCGGCGATGGCAAGGACACTGCCCATTGCCACGCGGAACGTGCGCGGCTCACGGCAACCCGGAAAATCGGAATAATGCATCGTCAACGAGTCTTTATCGAGGGTACTTCGTGCCCAGGGCAGCACGTGTGGGGGGGCTAGCAGAAACGTAGGTCATGATTCTTGAGCAGTGACTATGATTTTGGGGAACCTATCGACTTTTGACTCATCGAGTTTGTGACCCATCGAGGCAGAGCGTGACCCGCATACTCATTACGGCATTCGAGCCCTACGACCGCTGGACGAGCAACTCCAGTTGGCTGGCGCTGGTCGAGCTGACGCGTTTTTACGCCGGCGCCGCTGAACTCACGACTCGGCGGTATCCCGTCGAACTCACTCTATTGAGTGAGCGGTTGCGCAAGGATCTGCAGCAGGACTTTGACTTTGCACTGCACCTGGGCCAGTCCCCGGGGTCGCCGCTGGTCAAGCTCGAAGCCGTCGGATTGAACCTGCGCAGTGACGGTTCACCGTTGTTGCCGGATGCGCCGACGGCGTATCGATCACCGTTGCCGCTGGACGCCTGCCACGCTGCACTCGTTCAAGCCGGTATCCCGTCGTGCGTTAGCCACCACGCGGGAACCTATCTCTGCAATGCGGCGTTGTACTTGAGCCAGCACTACGCGGCCTCGTTTGACATGAAGACGCGGGCGGCGTTTGTCCATTTGCCGCTATCGCCGGAGCAGGTTGCTCGCGACGGGCAATCGCTGCCGAGCATGAGCACACCAATGTGCAGCGCGTCTTTGGCAATCGTGATCGAGACGTTGCTCACCAAGCCAAGAATCGCTTGAGCAATTCGATCCCCGGCTCCGTGAGAAAACTCTCGGGGTGAAACTGCCATCCTTCGAGCTTGTGCTGGCGATGACGCACTCCCATGATTTGCCGCGCGCCGCCGGTACTCGTCCAAGCGGTTTCGATAAGTTCACTCGGAAGTGTGGACGGCTCGATCACGAGGCTGTGATAGCGAGTCGCGATGAAGGGGTTGGCGAGGCCGGCGAACACTCCTCCATTGTCGTGGTGAATCGCATCCGATTTTCCGTGCATTAATTGTGGCGCTCGCACGATCGTTCCGCCGAGAGCTTGACCGATCGACTGGTGACCGAGACACACTCCCAGAATCGGAAACTCGCCCGCGAAGCGACGGATCAACTCGACACTCACCCCCGCTTCGCTGGGCGTGCATGGCCCGGGCGAGACGAGTACCCGCGATGGTCGCATTTCCGCGATCGCATCAAGCGTCACTTCGTCATTGCGAAACACGCGAACGTCAATGCTGGGGTCGATCTCACCGAGTCGCTGGACGAGGTTGTAGGTGAAAGAATCGTAGTTATCGATGACGATGACCATGACTTGGGAAAGCTCGTTGTTGTCAATGGGAAAATGGCATCCGCGACCAAAAAGAACATTCTTTGATCCACGCAGCATAAACGCTCTTTAGCCGCTTTCGAGGCGCTGCGTATAATGAGCTTCGTGGCACGTCGCGGCAATCGCTCGCGGCGCGTGACGCTTGGGAAATATTAACCGCCGTTTGATTGTCGGATACCTGCCTGTGCTTTCGGTTCGCCCCAAAGTTGCTGAATTAGCGTTTCACGTCTTCAGCCGTTCGCTGCATCCCGAGTTGTACGCGGTCCACCAATCGCGGCATGTCGAGCGATCGGAGTATGAGGCGCGGATCGACATCACGAATTGTGGCCACGTCATCACCTGGAATGCGGGTGGCGTGACACTTTGTGAAGTTGCCACAAGTGCCCATCAACCCCTTCCACGTCGCCGTTGTCTCATTTCCAAACCGCTCAAGGGGAGCCGCACCGAGCGTGCCGATTGCCGCAGCGGTGTGACCTATCGCACCCATTTCCAACTCGAATCCGTCGAACCGGATCTGTTTTGGATGGTTCAGCAACAACTCGGCAACGGACCCACCGAAGGGCTGCTGCACACGTTCGACGCGAGCGGTCGCATGGCACTCGGGGCACTGAGTTACATCAGCGTCGAGACACGGCTGCGTTCCATGCTCGTGCAAGCGATCCACACATTCCCGGATGACTACGCCATCGTCAAAGTCGAGACTCTATTTTCGCTGACCTAGCTAGCTTTCCGGATCTCGGCCATTTCGCTGGCCTGGCTCGCGACCACCTCATTGGCGTGGTCGATTTGCGCCGCGGAGAAGCGGTTCACGGCGTCGCCGGGAATCGTCTCCAGTATCGAGCGGTGGCTTCGGTTAGCGGCGATCCACTCGCGGTGGTCACCGCCTACACGCGCTTCGGGTGCCGACGCATCTACATTGCCGACTTGGACGCGATCGAGATCGCGGCGCCGCCAAGTCCCTGGATCACCAAAATCGCGGCTGCCGTTGCGACGGAAACTCAGCTGATGGTCGATGTCGGTTGGCGCGGCAACGAAGATTCGCCAATCCGCCAACACATCGCAGGTTTGGCTCAATCCCAACCTGCCATCCAATGGATCGCCGCTTCGGAGTCGGCTCGAGATAGCACGACCGTTGAACGTTTAGCGGAATGCGTCGGCCCAGCGAGCGTGTGGCTAGGATTGGATTACGCAGCGAACGATTGGATCTCGCCAGCGATGAGCGAAACCGAGTGGCTCGCTGCAGGCGAGCGAGCGAGCGTCGACGGCTGTGTCGTGCTCGACGTTCGGAGTGTCGGTAGTCATTCGGGGCCGACAATGCTCGCCAAGTGTCGTGAACTAGCCGTGCGCTATCCGCAGTGGCGATTGATCAGTGGTGGCGGCGTCCGCACGCCCACCGACGCTCATGCGGTGATCGATTCAGGTTGCGAGGCATGCCTCGTTGCCACCGCGATCCATCCGCTCATTTTTTGAAAACGATCACCGCCTTGGTGTCGTCTTATCTGGGTGACCCATGGAAACGACGCCTGAAACGTTCGATGAACTTGAGCAACGGCTCCGCGAAAAGCTGGAGACGTTATTCGAAAGCGCGCATCATGAACTGATCGGGACGCTGTACTATTGCATCGGAAATCTCGACGATGCTCACGACGCCCTCCAGGAAACGTTCCTCAAATGTTGGCGAAATCGCGAGCAAATTGACAACGTCGAGAATCTCCGCGCATGGGTCTTTCGCATCGCACTCAACACCGGACGCGATAGTCGCAAAACCCGCTGGAACCGGCGGCGTGAGCCGATCGCCGAGGAGACTCTCATGGCGTCAACCACTCAATCGCCCGCGGCACGGATGGTCCGCGACGAAGAATTGCAAACACTCCGCTGCGAGCTGTTGAAACTTCGCGAGGAAGAACGTGAAGTTTTTCTGCTTCGACAAAACGGCGAGCTGACCTATGACCAAATCGCCGAGGCCATGTCGATTCCCGTGGGCACGGTGAAAACGCGAATGCGGACCGCGATCGCCCAATTGCGTCAAGCCGTCGGAGACCCATCATGAATTCCAATACCCCGAACCCCATCGAACAACGGCAACACCAACTGCGTCAAGCAATGCTCGAATTGCATTTCGATTTGCTCGAAGAGTCCGAAGCGGCGAAGCTGCGTCATGAGATCGCGACCGATCCGCAGGTCGCCGCCGAGTGGGCATCAATACTCGAGTTGGCGACGAAACTGAGGGCGGCTGCGAAGCTAGCCCTACCGCCGCGGCCGATGCGTGGCTTCGAAGTGCAAAAAACGGCCACGCCGGTGGCGACGACACCTGTCAAGTATCCCGTTTGGGTCGCGCCTTCGATCATTGCCGCGATCGCCGCGTGTGTCGGGTTTGTCCTCATCAGTTGGCAACAGCTCAGTGACGTGCCCCGCGCCCCGGCGGCGACGGTGCGGATCGAGGCTCGAATCGTTCCTGGCAACCGAGGTGATCGGCAAAACGAGTTTCGTTTCGTGACCTCGCGGCTGGATGGCGCGTCACTCGCCAGCGGCCAGTTTCCTCTGACTCCGGCGATCTTGTCGTTCTCCGTGCTCGCCAAGAGCCAAGTCTTGTTTCGAGGCACGGCGGAAACGGGGCCCTCCGGTACTGCCAAAATTGTGCTGCCGCGTGAACTCGTGGTCCCAGACCATGCGAGTCTCGAAGTCACCGCTCGGTCGCCGAACCCGAATGCGTCCGACTCGATCGAGTCATCGAGCGTTTCAGTCCCGCTGGAGCCGACGCGATGTCTGACTTACGTGACCGTCGATCGCCCCGTTTATCGACCGGGCGAAACAATCTACTTCCGCTCATTGACGCTCGAGCGACGATTTTTGCGTCCGCTCGTCGAAGTGCCAATCCGCTACGAAGTGCTCGGCCCGAACGGCAGCATCGTATCGGGAATGTTCATCGAAGGCGTCACGGATCGTGGCGTCGGCAATGGCGTTTTCACCATCCCCACGACGGCCCCGGGCGGTTCTTACACGTTGGTTGCCAAGAGCCTTGATGGTTTCTTTCCCGAAGAACGCCGCGACTTTGAGGTGCGTGAGTATCGCGTGCCTCGATTCAAAACGAAAATCGAATTCCGACATCGAAGCTATGGCGCTGGCGATACGGTCGAAGCCGACTTCTCCGCCGAGCGAGCCGAGGGCGGCCCAGCGACGGGTACGACCGTAAGCATTTCTGCGAAAGTCGATGACACAATCGTGCACCAGCAAACTTCGACCATGACGGACTCCGGCACCCTTTCGATTGCGTTTCATTTGCCGATGCACATCAGTCAAGGTGTCGGACACCTTTCTTGCGTCGTTGACGATGGTGGTACTCGTGAGTCGACTGTAAAGACGATCCCCATTCAACTGGGCCAAGTCGCCATCGAGTTCTACCCCGAAGGCGGATACCTCGTGGCGGGGCTGAGCAATCGAGTCTACTTCGTCGCACGTGATTCACTCGGTAAGCCGATTCAACTATCCGGCGAAGTCCAATCTCGCTCAGGAAGTTTTATTGCTGATGCCACCACCACCCGCGACGGCATGGGGCGATTCGAGTTCACCCCCGTGTTTGGTGAGCGGTACACGTTAAAGGTCTCGTCGCCCGTCGATGTGACGGATGCGCCATCGCTTCCGGCCGTGGTGAAGGACTTGCCCGTGATCGATACCGGTACCGGTGTCTTTGGTGTGGATGCCGCCATCGCAGTGACGGTCCGCAGCGCTACGCGGCAAAAGGTGGTGCTACGCGCCGTGTGTCGCGGCAAACTGGTGGGCGAGTCCCCAGCATTGCTCGACGTAGGCGATAATCCGATCTCGCTTGACGTTGCTGACGATTGCGGTGGTGTGATTCGCTTGACCGTCCTCGACGGCACGACCGTGCCAGCCAAGCCACTCGTCGAACGACTGGTCTATCGGCACCTCCCGAGCAGACTCACGGTCGAGATCGTCGACGCTGGCTCGGCACTGAATCGGACACCGGGCGAGCCGACGCGGATGACGTTGCAAGTTCGTGACGAGACGGGTGAGCCCGCACCCGCCGTGCTCGGAATCGCGGTCGTCGACGAAGCGGCATTGAGTCTCGACAAGTCCGATAAGCCAACGATGGCGACGCACTTCTTGTTGACCAGCGAAATCAAGAAACCCGAAGATCTCGAGCACGCGAATTTTTATCTCGGCGATGATGATGCGGCCGCCGAGTCACTCGATCTACTGCTCGCGACGCAGGGCTGGCGGCGGTTCGTGAGTGGCTCCTCGACCCAGCCCAGCGTCGACTTTCGCGAGCAACTCGTCCGCCTGCTGCAACTCGACGGCAACGCGGCTGATGCTGAATCGCGAACGATCGAGAACGCGTCGACGCGGGCGTACCAATGGGCCCAGTATCGTGATGCGATTGCCTCGGCGTGGCGGATCGTGCTGTTGCAGACACGTGTATTTCTCGCCATCGTGTTGACGACTTGGGTGATCTCGCTCGCGGTTCGCTTGCGCCGTTTGCGCAAACTCGCGGCGGTCGCGGGCGTGGTCACGATTTCAACCGCACTGCTTCTCAGCGGCTGCGGTGGTCATGCCAGTAATCGAGTCCTATCCTCCGCCGAGGTCGCTGAATACGAAGACGCAATGGGCAAGCAAGCACCCGGCGCGCTGAGTGCTCGGCCAACGACTGCGGTACGACCGACGAACGAGGCGATGGCGGAACAACTCGACTTGATGCTGCGCGGCTTGAGCCCACAATCGGAAACGCTCGCCGAATTGCGTCGTGCGGGTTTCGGTCAACCCGTATCCGACGATCCACTCGCGACCCAAACGATTTCCCAAGACCAATTGAAACAACTACTAGCGTCGCGCGGTATCGACGCCCAAACGCTCGCAGATCAATTGCTCGATGAGTTGCGGTTCCCCGTTCGGCAATACGCCCATGTGCATGCCAAGGGGGGAGCCGAATTGCGAGAAGATTTTGCTGAGACGCTGTACTGGCAACCGCTATTGATCACCGATTCCGACGGTCGCGCTTCGATTCGATTCGACTTGTCCGACTCGATCACCACGTTCCAGGTCGCCGTGGATGCTCATTCGGCTGGCGGACGTATCGGTTCATTTACGGGAAAAATCACGACACGAATGCCGCTGCAAATCGAGCCTCAACTGCCCCTCGAAGTCACCGCGGGTGACCGGATCGAGATGCCGATGGCCGTGATCAATTCATCCGCCGTCAACATCGATGTCGACTTGTCGGTCACCGCGGATGATGCGTTGGCGATCCATGACGACGCGGTGCGCAAGCTCACCATCGACGCAGGCAGTCGAACCCGTGAGTTCGTTACACTCGACGTGATATCATCGCCCGCGAACCCACAAGCGAGCATCACGATTCGCGGCGCGAGTGCAGCGATGTCCGACTCAGTCCGCCGCACGCTGCGCATTGCACCCTCGGGGTATCCGGCCAGCGAATCCGTGTCCGGGCGATTATTGGCTCGCGAGGGCAATCGCGCGACGGCTCGTTTGAAACTTCCGCAAGCCATGGTTCCCGGATCGCTCCAGGTCAACTTGCGCGCATTTCCGTCACCGCTGGCTGACATGATGTCGGGAATCGAAAGCATTTTGCGAGAGCCGCACGGTTGTTTTGAGCAGGCGTCGGCGACGAATTACCCAAATGCCATGGCACTGCTCTATCTTCGCGAGAGAGAATCGCCGAACCCGGAGGTGGCCGAGCGAGCGATGGCGATGCTCAATCGTGGCTACGCCAAACTCATCAGTTACGAATGCTCAAATCACGGTTACGAATGGTTCGGTAGCGATCCAGGGCACGAGGCGCTTTCGGCATTCGGTTTAATGCAGTTTATGGATATGTCCAAGGTGATGGCGGTCGACCAAGCGATGGTCGCCCGAACTCGTGTTTGGTTACTCGGGCGACGCGACGGTCAAGGTGGATTCCAACGTAACTCGCGGAACTTGCATGCATGGTCGGTGAAACAGGAGATCGTCAACGCCTACGTCCTCTGGGCATTGACCGAAGCCGACGTCGCCGCGGGTCAACCGCTTCTTGCCGCTAATGAATTGCAAGTGGAGCTCCAGCGGTTGGAGACCGTCGCCGCAGCGTCCCGCGACCCTTACTTGATCGCACTTTCCGCCGCGACGCTGATGAATGTTCGCCGCACCCATGAGGGCGAACGATTGCTCGAGCAACTGGTGCAATTGCAAGATGCCGATGGAAGTTTGCGCGGACAAACGACAGTCGTTTCGAGCGGCGGGTTGTCGCTCGCGATGGAGACGACGGCGCTAGCGGTCATCGCTTGGAGCAAAAATTCGAATTACATTCCCAATGTCCAAGGTGCCGTGAACTGGATCAATTCGCACCGCGTCGGCTCCGGTGGTTTCGGATCGACGCAAGCGACGGTGCTCGCGCTCAAGGCGTTGTTGGCGGCGACGGGAAAGTCTTCGACGTCGACACGCCAGGGCCGATTGCAAGTGAGGTTAGCCGGAGAACTCATCGCCGAAGCAAAGTTCGCGGCCAGTGAAGCTGGGGCCGTCGAAGTCGTCGGACTGGACGAGAAGATTTTCGCCCATTCGAGCGATTCACAAAACATTGAGCTCGAACTTATTGCGATCGATGCCGACAACGTTTCGTACACGATCGAGTCCTCGTACAACACGCGGACGCCAGCGAGAAGTGATGCTTGCCCGCTGGAGCTAGCGACAAGGTTCAGCGACGATGTTGTCGACAACTCGGTCGCAGTCGGATCGACACTGCAAGTGATCGCCGAGCTTCGCAACAAGAGCGATCAAGGGCAACCGATGACGGTGGCAATCGTGGGACTACCCGGAGGTGTCGAACCACGAATCGAGAAACTCGACGAGCTGAGGGCTGCCGGCGAGTTCGACTACTACGAACTACGTGGCCGCGAAGTGATCCTGTATTGGCGTACGATCCAGCCACAATTCGAGCGTTCAATCGCGATCGACGTCACGGCCACCGTCCCCGGCAAGTACACCGGACCGGCGTCGCGAACGTACCTTTACTACACCGCCGAGGAAAAGTACTGGACCGAACCGCTCGTGATTGAAATTCGCCGCTAATCCAGGAGAGTGCTGCGTTTGCGAGGGACAAACACATTCCCTCGCTCACGCATTCAACTTGTGATGCACATCCGGCAAGCGAAAGTGTGACTCCTTCAAGAGCCGACTTGATCCGGTTAGGGCGTGGAAAGCTTTGCGATTGCGATTACCGCTAAACTCTATTCACAACGTGGCAGAACTCTACGCCTGGAACGAGCTACCACAACCGCATGTCTTGACTGCGTTGGGGTTCTCAAACGTGAAGCCTTGTTTTTCGAGGCTATCGAACCAATCGACGGTGGTGCCGTCGAGATACAGAGCACTCTTTTTGTCGACAACGACAGGCACGCCGTGGCAATCGAACTTGCTATCGGCCTTGGCATCGAAGTTATCGTCGAAGTTCAGCGTGTAGTTGAAGCCGCTGCAACCACCACCCGCGACACCGATTCGCAGCACCATGGTGTCTTCGAAATTATGTTCAG
>JBBSJZ010000128.1:0-12603 GCA_038256795.1 Pirellulales bacterium
ACACAAGAAACGCTACCTACCGCGCTGACCGCTGCAGACGATGCACTCTGGATCGGCGGCTTGCTCCACGAGCTAGCTCGTAAAACACCGTTGTTGCCTGGGCAAATGCGGCTGATTGGCTATACCGATGCCCGACCGGGAGATCTAAAAGTCGTCCCCGCAGAGGATCAGTTCGATGGACGGTGCGTGGTCGTCGCCCATTTGAATTCGCCACCGCTGGGTACGATACAACCAGATCGTTGGATTCTAAGTCGACCTGTTTCGGGGATGGTCCCGCCGATTGCAGGAGAGCTGAATGAAGGAGTGCTAAATGATTGAACTTTTTGAATTCGGCAAGGACTACGGAGAATTCACAGCGGTCGGTTCGCTGACATTGAAAATCGAAGCGGGAGAAATGTTCGGCTTCATCGGTCCCAACGGAGCTGGTAAGAGTACGACCATTCGCTACTTGGCCACGCTGCTGAAAGCTTCGCGCGGCGATGCAACCGTCAATGGCTTCAGCGTCAATAGCGATCCGATGTCGGTCCGACGTAGTATTGGCTACATGCCCGATGACTTCGGCGTGTACGATGGCATGAAGGTCTGGGAGTTCCTCGACTTCTTTGCCGTCGCCTACGGCATCGGGCGCACGGAGCGGCAACGCATTATCGACAATGTGCTCGAACTCTTGGACCTCGGACACAAACGAAACGATTTCGTCAACGGATTGTCGCGTGGCATGAAGCAACGATTGTGTTTGGCCAAGACACTCGTCCATGACCCGCCGGTATTGATTCTCGATGAACCCGCCAGCGGGCTGGATCCGCGCGCACGAGTCGAGCTCAAGGCGTTATTAAAAGAGCTGCGGCGAATGGGGAAAACGATTCTCATCAGCAGCCATATCCTCACCGAGCTCGCCGATTGTTGTTCATCGATCGGGATCATCGAGCGAGGCCAGTTGCTGATGAGCGGACCGATTGACACGGTGTATCGCCAACTCCGTCGCAACCGCGTGGTGGTGATCCAGTTCGTCTCGGGGTTAGACGCTGGGCTTTCGATCTTGAGGAGTGACCCCCATTTGCGATCGCTGGAGATCGAAGCCAATCGCGTCACCGCGGAGCTGGAGACGGATGATGAAGGTCTCGCTAATTTAATGCAGACACTCGTCAAGGAAGGGGTCCGAATGCGATCGTTCAACGACCAAGACCCCACGCTCGAAGATGTTTTCATGACCGTCACGAAGGGGCTCGTGACCTGATTCGTATCACTTAGATCGGCTGGAGTGCCTCGGAGTAGACACCGGAGATGCTCATCGCCATTCGCATGATTAAGAAGATCAGGGCGCCCGTGACGGTCAACCAAATCAGTCCCGTCGCCACACCGGCGAGCGTCTTGATCGCCGTCTTGGCTCGGGTGTCGTAGTCCTTGGCGAGAATATCGATCGATTCAGCATCCGTGCCTGACATTTCCGCCACATCGACATTGGTGACGAAGTCTTCGGGAAAAAGGTGTGTGTCACGGAGCGTTTCCGCCAGGGTCCGACCGCCGCGAATCGACTGCTCAGCACCATCGGCGGCGGAGCGATAGAAATCGTTGTCCGTGCTATCCAGCGACAAGCGAATCGATTGAATCGGATCCAGTCCAGAATCCAAGCACAAGGATAGCGTCCAGGCGAAACGGGCGATCGCGATCGTTTGGATCGCGGGTCCCGCCACGGGAATCAAGTAGATCAAGGGGACAATATTCTGGACCCCGCCGATGTTATTCTTGTAGCCCCAGATCATGGCCGCGATCATTCCGAAAAATGCCGCCAAGTAAGCCCAAAAAACCAGCACGCCGCTGCCGCCGCGAAGCCCAAAACCGAGGGGGTCGAACATCTCGCCGCCGCCCGGTGGCTTGAGCCACTCCAGCAATAAGATCAACAGCGAGACGACACCAATGCCTCCGAGTAGTTGCAACCCCGGCCAGGCGATTGATTGCAGGAATGACCGCCGCATCGCAATCCGGTGGTCGTAGTGTTCCGCCAACGCCAACAGCGTCCGGTCCATCCGCCCGGTCGCCTCACCGACGCGCGTCATGGCCACGAGCAGCGGTGGGAAGAATGGTTTTTCCGATTCCATCAGGGATGACAACAACTCGCCGTCCTTCGCGCCATCATGCAGCGATCGCATCGCCACTCGCTGGCGCGCCGATCCCTGCCGTGATTCCATGTCAAGAAGCCGCAGCAGCTCCATTCCTGCACGCATCGCGGTGCCGAATCGGCGGCAAAAGTGGGCGGACGCCGATAAAGCCATTCGTTGCGAAAACACTCGCTCGTCGCTCGTTCTGGAAGGTCACAGCACCAATCAACAGCGGCGCCTGCAGAGACCAGTGTAGGCGATTCGGCAAAGAAAAGATTTCTGCAGAAACCGGAAGTTTATTGCGGACAAGCGAATCTTGATCTGCGATAATCTGGGCTGTCTCAGGCGCCTGCCCCGTGCTTGGGACACTTGAGCTCCCTGCAAACGGTGAGTTCATAGGTTCACGCCGGCGATTGATTTGCCCCAATCGATCGTCGGCGTGACCATTTTTCTCACCGCTTTCTGGTGGACCGGTGACTCCTCGCCAATCTCATCCGGAACTTCTTGGCGAGTGGCTCTCCAGCGCTCTTTGAATGGAATCCTAGCCATCCGATGAAACCAAGGATCCGCAAAAGTTCCGGATTTTGGCACAACGTTTGCATCGCGAAAAAGAGTTGCTGCCGGCACCCTGTCTGCTGCAACACCGATGGAGTGGGATTCGCCAGAATTCCCGTCTTACGACAATTTTTCCGGGTCTCTGGCGAGATCCATTTCCAGGAAATGCATCATGAACCAAGCGGTCGCACTCAACCAATCGCAATCTCAATCTTCGACTTCGCAAGTCGGAGGGATGGGGCCGATCATTCTCGATGTCGGCGTGGCCTTTCGCGTTTGGGCACCCAATGCGGAATCCGTGTCAGTCGTCGGTGACTTCAACGACTGGAAAGCCGACGCTCAGCCGATGCGTCGAGAAGACGGCGGAAATTGGTTCACGATTGTCGAAAACGCCAAGCCCGGCGACCAGTTCAAGTATGAAATTAGCAACAGCGGCAAGACGTTTCGACGTATCGACCCGCGAGTGCGCGAGGTTACCAACAGCGTCGGTAACGGCATCATTCAAGATTCGAGCTTTGATTGGCACAATGACGACTTCCGCATGCCAGCCTGGAACGAGCTCGTCATTTACGAGACTCACATCGGAACCTTCAATCGCGAAGGTGGTAAGGAGGTCGGCACCTTCGAGGACTATATCAAGAGGTTCGGTCATCTCAAGAAGCTAGGTGTCAACGCGTTGCAAATCATGCCCATTGCAGAGTTTGCGGGTGATCTTTCCTGGGGATACAACCCGGCGCACCCCTACGCCATTGAAACGGCCTACGGCGGACCTACCGGATTCAAGACCTTCGTCCGCGCCGCTCACCAGGTTGGATTCGCCGTTATCCTCGACGTCGTCTATAACCACTTTGGCCCCAGCGACCTGGATATGTGGCAATTCGACGGTTGGAGCGAAAACGACAAAGGCGGCATCTATTTTTACAACGACTACCGCAGCCAAACTCCCTGGGGTGATACGCGGCCAGACTACGGGCGTGGCGAGGTTCGATCGTACATTCGCGACAACGCGATGATGTGGCTCGAGGACTATCACGTCGACGGATTGCGTTACGACATGACGTTGTTCATTCGCAGCGTCGACGCGTCCGGCCAGCAAGAGATTCCGGAGGGCTGGGGGTTGACTCAGTGGATCAACCGGGAGCTGCACGGCTTCAAACCGTCGGCCATCACGATCGCGGAAGATCTGCAAGACAACCCGTATTTGACCAAGTCGGACATCGAAGGCGGCGCCGGTTTTTCGACTCAGTGGGATGCCAGTTTCGTGCATCCGATTCGCGACGTGCTGACGCAATCCGATGACGCCGGGCGGGATATGAACAAAGTTCGCGCCGCGCTCGAACATGCCTACAATGGCGATGCGTTTCAACGCGTCGTCTACACCGAGTCGCACGACGAAGTCGCCAACGGTAAGTCGCGTGTGCCCAGTGAAGTTGACGAAGCGAATACCGGTGCGTGGCACGCCCAAAAGCGAGCGACCCTCGGGCTCGCACTCGTCTTGACGGCGCCCGGGATCCCGATGCTATTCCAAGGCCAGGAGTTCCTCGAAGACGGTTGGTTCCAAGACGTGGACGAACTCGACTGGGACAAGGCGGACAACCACGCTGGCATCGTTAAATTAACTGCCCGCCTCATTCGATTGCGACGCAATGCCGATGGGAACACCCGAGGCTTGACCGGCCAACACATCGAAGTCTTCCACGTCAACGACCATGCGAAAGTCGTTGCCTTCAAACGGACGTTCGAAGGTGGCGCAGGCGACGAGTGCGTCATCATTGCGAACTTTGCCAACCAGCACTTCAGCGAATACGAATTCGGTTTACCCGCAGCCGGAGTTTGGCGACGTCGATTGAGCAGCGACGCCAAACAGTGGAGTGACGATTTCGGCAATGCTGCCAGCGGTGATGTCCAAGCCTCCAGCAAACCCTACGATGGCCAATCCTGCCGAGGAAAAGTGGAGCTGCCGCCGTACACCGTGCTGATCTATTCGCAAGATCCTTCCTAACTCGGCCGGCTATTCCCGAGGCTTGCCCGTTTTCGAAAGTGAAGTTTCTGGCGTCAACATCTTCAACAGTCGTTCGGTGTCGTTCAAAATTTGAGGATTGATAGCCAGATCGCTGGGGATGCCAGCGTTGACGGACAGCCACTCGAGGCGCCAGTCATACTGTTCAACATCGTCCACTTCTGAGTCCCCACTTCCTTCCGATGTTTGTCGCTCGCCATGCACCGCGACCGGTAGAAATATTCCCTCGATCAATTTCCATTCGTAACTCTCCTTCATCAGCTCATGCGAGCGTTTGTCAAGGACCATCAATGTGCTTCGTCTCAGAGGCACGAAGTTTTCAAGGTCATAAAGAAAGATATTTCTCGTTACCAAGCCCTGGGATTTTTGAACCGGCACATCCACACAAATCTCGGTCGTCGTATCCGTCTTGTTTCGTTCGAGAGGCATTGTCATTGCTTTCACTGGCTACCGCCGTCGTCGATGATTACGCATGAATCACCTACGGGAAGCAAGAACGGGTTTGGAGCAGAAATCCATTGGGCATTTGTGTCCGCTGCGCATCGCCATGCTCCAAAACCATCTTCGATGCAGTTCTTTCCTCCCAGGCAGGGTCAGGATTTTGAGCAAGTCATGGTGTCAACGGTATAGGTGGTGTTCCCGAATTGAGCCACGTATTGAACTCGTAGCAAGCCAATGTGGTAGTAAGCGGGGCTTGCTTCCGTCCCAAATTCTATTGCTTCTTCGCTCAGGCTGGAATCGCAAGCCCATATCTGTTCAGAATCCGATGGACCTGGGAAATCACATAATGAGTCACTGCACTCGTCCTGCCATTCAGGATAAGAAAAGTGTGCGCATGACTGATCATAAGGAATGGAGCAGACAATTTGTGCGTCGGAGACACTGGCTAATGTGGAGGCGATGTAGACGACGAACGCGAGGCGAATTGACGTTGGAAAGTCCTTGTAGAGTAAAGAGAGACAAAACCTGAAAAAGTGTTTAACGATCCTCGACTGAAAATGAGGCGTTTCCAGTCGCCATGATTTCGGGGGCAATGAGCTGCCAACTCATCGCCTTAGCGCCCTCTTCGCCAAGCTCAGTAAGTATGTTGTCCAAGTCATCGACCGGAATCGAGAACTTAACGCGGTAGAATCTTGGGGTGACCTTTTCAAGCTATAGCTTTACTCGATGTTGACCCATGAAGGCGAACCCTTGGGCGGCGGTAGGCTGGGCACCCGCCACGTTGGATGGCTGCCGCCCGTTCTTGATTGAAGGCTTCTTTTCGATCGCACCAGCACTCACTAGGATCACGCCGCTGGCGACGTACTCGGGCGTTTCCTTGCCGTGTTTTGAAAATCGCAAGGTTCGCGGACTGAGCGTGATCGGTTCGTCACCTCGGCAGACTCCTGCACAAGCGACCAACGGCAGCGGGTGAGAAACGGTGAAGACGAGCTTCACGGCAATCGAAGAGATACGCACACCGTCAACTCCTGCGAGCGAGGAAAAATGCCAATTGCGGTATCACTAATTTTGCCGGAAAGGGGGGCTGTCAAGAGCATGCTCTTGATAGAGTTTTTGCAGGTCGCAATTTTCTTCCGCTTTTTCACCGCCAAGCGGTTCAACCCCTTTGCCGGTGGTAAGCATAACGCCACCACCGGAATGTTTTGAGTTCACGCATCACATCTGAAATGCAGTGAGTGGGTTTGAGTCCGACAAGCAAATGCACGTGATCTTCGATCCCACAGATTCCTTGCGGAAACGCGTCGAGGTTTTTGACGATGCCGCCAAGGTATTCGTACAGACGGGCCTCCCAAGTACGCAGAATGAAGTTGGTTCGATGTTTGGTACTGAACACGATATGGCAGTGGAGACTGGCATAGGTCGACATCGTCGTGGCCCTTCATAGCTGCGACCCCCTGCGGGGTCGATGGTTCGTGGTCGTTCGCAGTCCAGTGGTGTCGCTGCGCTCAACACTGGCTAATCGCTTCCATCCCTTCGGGATATTGAACATCCCGAAGGGATCGTCAGCGATTAGCCGGGGGTCGCGCAGCGCACCCCCGGAAACAGATTGAAAACGTAATCGTTTAGCGGCCGGTGAGCAGTGGTATTTATGAAACGCGAGCGATCGGTGAAGATGGGCGGATGAGCGATAAACCGAAGAGTCCGGGACTCAGCGACCCCACGTCAGTTCCAAAGGTGCCAAGCGCCGCATCACCGTCCCGGTTGGCATCTGCGGCGGAGACTGGATCGATTGACGATGCGATGCGCTGGGATCGTCGACGGCTGATAAAGACTCGCGGCCGGATGGCGGCGGACAAATGGGACGCATGGCTCGCTAAATCGGTCGATCTGCGCCGGCAGCGAGAGCAAGCGGCGGTCGTCATTGAGTATCCCGCTGAGTTACCGATCACGGCGCACCGGGATGAAATCGTTTCGCTCATTCGGGATCGCCAGGTGGTCATCGTGTGCGGTGAGACTGGCAGCGGCAAGAGCACCCAGCTACCGAAATTGTGTCTCGAAGCGGGACTCGGTCGCTCCGCCATGATCGGTCACACCCAGCCACGACGTTTGGCGGCGCGCAGCATCGCGACTCGCCTCGCCGAGGAGATGCAGTCTGAGTTGGGGCGCAGTGTCGGGTTTCAAGTTCGCTTTGGCGACCAAACGAGTGACGTCACGTTGGTCAAGTTAATGACCGACGGCATTTTGCTCGCCGAGACACAAACCGATCGGCAACTCGATCGCTATGACGCGATCATCATCGACGAGGCGCACGAGCGATCGCTCAACATCGATTTCTTGATGGGCTATCTCGCCCGGTTGCGTGACCAACGACCGGAGCTGCGGATCATCATCACGTCGGCAACGATCGATGCGGATCGTTTCGCCGAGCACTTCGCGGACGAGCGTGGTCCGGCGCCGATCGTGAATGTCGAGGGCCGTTCCTACCCCGTCGAAACGCGTTACCTCGGCTGGGAAAAAATTCAAGCGGACGAACGCAATTACGACCTCGCTCGCCACGTCGTCGCGGGTATCGAGTCATTGGGAAGTATGCAGGGGGATGCTCTGGTCTTCTTGCCCACCGAACGCGATATTCGCGAAGTGTCGCACCATGTTGCCGGTCACTACAAACGTCTCGGGTTGTCCCAGCGGTTCGATTTACTGCCGCTTTACGCGCGGTTACCGACCTCGGAACAGCAGCGAATCTTTCATCCCACCGGCGGAAAAATCCGCTTGATCTTTGCGACGAATGTTGCGGAATCATCGCTGACGGTGCCGGGGATTCGTTACGTCATCGATAGTGGAACGGCGCGGACGAGTCGCTACAGTGCCAAAAGCAAGATGCAGCGGTTGCCGATCGAGCCGGTCAGCCAAGCGAGCGCGAACCAGCGCGCCGGCCGTTGCGGTCGCATCGGCCCCGGTATCTGTGTGCGGTTGTTCTCCCGTGAGGACTTTGAAAGCCGCGATGCGTTCACGACGCCGGAGATTAAACGCACGAATCTTGCCAGTGCCGTGCTGCAATTGAAGACGCTCGGTCTCGGTTCGCTCGACCAGTTTCCACTGCTCGATCCGCCGCGACCGGAGCTGATCCGCGAAGGCATCCGCACGCTCATTGAACTCGGAGCGATCGACGAGCGACATGAGCTGACACCGATCGGTCGCCGACTCGGACGATTGCCCGTTGATCCCCGCGTCGGGCGAATTTTATTGGCGGCGGACGAGAACGGTGTCCTCGCCGAGATCCTTCCCATCGCGGCGGCACTCGAGATCCAAGATCCACGCGACCGGCCGCCGGATCAGCGCCAGGCTGCTGACCAAGCCCATGCACAATTCGCTGACCCACGCAGCGATTTCCTCAGCTACTTGCGACTGTGGCGATTCCACGAAGTGGCGAAGGTTGAGCACAGCCGCAGCAAGCTCACCCGCGTGCTCAAGCAAAACTTTCTTTCGCCGACGCGAATGCGTGAGTGGCATGACGTCTATCGCCAATTGAAGGACGTGCTGCAAACCTCCGGCGATCATCGTGAGGGTACAAAGCCCAGTAAGATCGGCGCCATCCGGTTTAGCGATGACGACGAAGAACTCGTTGACGCCGACCGTTATCAATCCATCCACACCTCTTTGCTCGCCGGGTTGCTTTACGGTGTCGCGATGAAGGGCGACAAAACGGAGTACACGGGGACGGGCGGATTGAAACTGGTGCTGTGGCCCGGTAGCGGTACGATCCCCACCAAGCCGAAGTGGATTGTCGCCGGCGAGCTCGTCGAAACGACCCGTCAATACGCGCGGATCGCGGCGATGATCCAGCCACAGTGGATCGAAAAGGTGGCCGCGCACATTGTCAAACGATCGTACAGTGACCCGCACTGGAGCGATAAAGGCGGCAGCGCGTTTTGTTACGAGCAACAAACGCTGTTCGGGTTGCCGATCGTGACGCGGCGGCGGGTGCCCCTGGCGCCCCTGGATCCCGCGACCGCGCGGGACTTGCTCATCGAACGCGGCCTCGTCGAAGGCGAGATGCAAACGAACGCGAAGTGCGTCGCGCACAATGTCCGGCTTTGCGAATTGATCGCGGGGCTCGCGGCAAAGACGCGGCGCCGTGATTGGGTCGTCGATCCGTATCAATTGCAACAGCTCTACCAAGCTCGATTGCCCGAAGACGTTTGCGATCGGGTGCGACTCGAAAAGTACGATCGCACTGTCACTCCGCCGGTCTGGACACGTCAATTGGAAACGGACGCCGACGTCTCATCGTGGCTGGCTTCGCCACCGCCGCGTGATGCCGAAACATCGCCGTACCTCAGACCCGATGATTTGCTGGAAATCGAAGCGGCGCCGTTGCGAGAGGAAGACTTTCCGAGCGAACTCGAGATCGGGCCCTCGCGACTACCGCTCGAGTATCGTTTCGAACCCGGCTCGGCGACGGACGGGATCAATTTGCGAATCCATCAGGCGGCATTGCCCCAAATCAGTGACGATCGCTTGGGCTGGCTCGTTCCCGGTTTGTTGCATGCGAAAATCGTCGCGATGATCAAGTCGTTGCCCAAACGCATTCGTCGCAACTTGGTTCCCGCTGCGGACGTCGCGACGCGGATCGTGGCGGAGTTGGCACCGAGCCACGGTCAGCTCGCGTTCATGTCGACCGTGTGCGCGGCAATGAGTCGGCACGCCGAGATGCCGGTCACAGCGGAGGACTTTCAGGCCGAGAAGCTGGAGCCGCATTTGCAGTTCGCGGTGACCGTCGTCGATGACGCGGGGGTAACGATCGCGCAAGGCCGCGAACTCGAGCCGATTCGCCAGCAACTCGGCGCTTCACTCGCGGCGACCGTCGACGTGGTTGCCGACGCGCGTGACGAGGATTGGCAACGAACGGCAATGACGACGTTTGACATCGAATCGCTGCCTCCGCAAGTCGTTCGCAATCGCGGCGGTGTTCAAGTCGCCTTGTTCCCCGGGCTCGTCGATGAGGCCGCGGCGGTGTCGACCCAGGTGTTCGCGGATGCCGCGGTCGCCGAGCGATCGACGCGGGCCGGACTCGTGCGGTTGTTCGCGATTCGCAACAAGAAAGATCTGCGCAGCCAAGTCCGTTGGCTGCCGTCGCTCGCATCATCACGACTCAAACTTTCCGCCGCGATGTCGACCAAGGACCTCGAAGCGAGTTTGATGGACTTGATCGCACGAATCGCCTTGGTCGAGGGTAAGCCGACGATTCGCACACGAGCCGAGTTCGAGGCCCGGTCGCTGGGAAGCACGGAGCACATCCGTGTGGCGACGCAGGCGATCGAGCCGTGGCTGGCGTCGTTTTCCGAAGCGGTGTTTGCGACCCAGCGGGAACTGGAGCAAGTCTCGACCCAGCGGCACGCGGCGGCGCTGGCGGACGTCAAGGCTCAGATTCAATTCTTGACCTTCGATGCATTTCTCGCGAGGGTCCCGTGGCAGTGGCTCGAGCATTACCCACGTTACTTTCGCGGCATCGCATACCGGCTCGAAAAACTTCGCTCGGGAGCGGCGAATCGCGACGCGGAATCCATCGATTTGGTCGGGGGGTTGTGGCAACGATGGCAGCAAAAAGTTGCAGCGGACCTTCGCCATCCGGCGGAGTTGGTCGATATCGAAATCCGCTGGATGATCGAGGAATTACGAGTCAGCCAGTTTGCTCAGCCGTTGGGAACTGCGGTGAAAGTGTCACCCCAGCGGTGCGAGAAGTTGCTGGTAGGGTGAATTGTGGCTGCACAAGATCCCGTTTCGGTTTACAATCGTGCCACTGGCGACCCGACCTGCGGGACGCCCCAGCGCCGGCATCCTGGCCGACGTTCCGTAACTTTTAGCCCCCATAGATTCATCATGAAAAACGATTCGACCCGCCGTACTTTTCTCAAAACGGGCACCGTCGCGGCGACGGGTTTGGCCATTGGCAGCACGATCGCGCGAACGGCACACGCGGCTGGAAGCGACGAAATCAAGATCGCTTTGGTGGGCTGCGGCGGACGTGGTAGCGGGGCGATCGATAATATTTTCCAGACCAAGGGAAATGTGAAGTTGGTCGCGTGCGCGGACGCATTCCAATTCGCCATCGACGGTTGCGTGAAGGGGCTATCCGGCAAATACAAAGACAAGGTCGATGTGCCCGCCGAGCGCCAGTTCGTCGGAACCGATGCGTACAAGGCTGCGATCGACACCGATTGCGACCTGGTCGTGATCGCGACTCCACCTGGATTCAAGCCGCAACAATTCGAGTATGCGGTGAACAAGGGCCGTCACATTTTCTGTGAAAAACCCGTCGCCTCGGACGCACCCGGTGTGAAGCGGTTCATGGCTTCGGTCGAAGAGTCCAAGAAGAAGAACTTGATGGTTGGCATTGGACTGCAACGTCGCCACGAACCCCAGTACAAGGAAACGATCGCGCGCATTCACGATGGCCAAATCGGCGACGTGATCGCGATGCGTGTGTACTGGAACGGCAACGGCATCTGGTACAAGCCGAAGCAAGAAAACGAGACTGAATTGGCGTTCCAAACCAGGAACTGGTACCACTTCATTTGGGCGTCAGGCGACCAGATTTGCGAGCAACACATCCACAATCTTGATGTCGGTTGCTGGGTCAAGAATGCGTTCCCCGTCAAGTGCAATGGTATGGGTGGACACCAAGAACGCGAAGGCGGTGATGGCACCAAGAGCCAAATCTTCGATCACACGTTCTGTGAGTACACGTTCGAGGACGGTACGAAAATGTTTAGCCAGGGACGTCACCTCGCCGGTGGCTGGCAAAACGTTTCCGAGTTCGCGCACGGCAGTAAAGGCACCGCGGATCCATCGGGTGAAATCTTCGGCGCCAACGCGTGGAAGTTCGAGGGCAAACGGCTCGGCGGACACCAACAAGAACAGCACGACTTGATCGAAGCGCTGATGGCCGGCGAAATCTACAACGAAGGCGAGTACGGAGCCAAGAGCACGTTCACAGCCATCCTCGGTCGCGAAGCTTGCTATAGCGGCAAAGAAGTGAGCTGGGATGAATTGTGGGACAAGGGCCATGACTTGGCACCCGGAATCGACAGCTACACGCTCGAGTCGGATCCACCGACCCAGAAGGGCAGCGACGGAAAGTACCCCGTCCCCCAACCGGGCAAGTACAGTCCCTTCGCGAGTGCCGCCGGTGACGATGTGAACAAGCGTGGCAAACGCAAGAAGTCATAGTCGGTCGACGCTCTCGAGGGTGATTGCCGGGGGCCTTGGTCCATGAAAAACCCCAATCGTCCGAGCGACAATGCTCATCGCGAAAACGCCTCGGTTCTTCCGAGGCGTTTTTTTGGCCCTAGTGCATTGTCAGGGATGAAAATTAGGGTTGCGTCGAATTGAAAAATCGGCGCTCATTCACAAAACCGAATTAAATCCACGGAGGGTTTTGTGATGAGTGAGAAGAAGTATATCGTTCGTTTGACGGATTCGGAACGG
>JBBSJZ010000129.1:0-12596 GCA_038256795.1 Pirellulales bacterium
CGAGCTTCGTGTGCTCCACGTAGGCGGCAATGCGACCGAAACTCTTTCGCGTATCTCTCGCCAAATTTCGCTGATCGAGATCACGGATCATCCGGCGATACGATCGGTCGTACAATCGCTGTCCAATTCGGAGCCGCATTCATTTGCGCTCGAATTGCCATTCTCAGTAGACCCGGTTGTCGATCGACTTGACCGGCAATTGGCATCGCTCGCGGAGACGCAGCGGATTGCGATCGCATTACGATTGATCGACGTCGTCGCTGCAGCTCACCGCGTCGGCTTATGCCATGGTTCGTTCTCTGGCGCAACGATTCTCGTTGACCAAATCGGCAACGAATTAACGATACATGTCGACTTCTCATCGGCATCGTTCTGTGAAGACATTGCGGTCGAGACGCTGAGCCAAGAGGGAGACTTGGCGTTACTAAAGACTCTGCTAGGCCAAATACTGCTGCCCATCATTGACTCTCGAGATCAAGCTAGCAAGATTGGGTCACTGGGTGGGCGTCAGCGTGCGGTGCTGCGTCATTGGCTTTGTGAAAACAGCGAATTGCCGCCGACGATTCGTCAGTGGCAAACGGTGTTGGAACCGTTATCAGACCATCCGAACTCAAAGACAGTCGACCCAACCGGAGTCGTGGACCCGCTTCCGCCAAAGCAACATGCTGGCAGCACGAGCAATCTAGAAAGCACATCGCAACTTCGCTTGCGAGAATCTGCCAACCTACCCGACAAGCTTGGGCGTTTTCAGATCGGCGAGAAGATTGGCGAGGGAGGCATGGGGGCGGTCTATCGTGCTGTCGACTCCGCAGACGGTCAGACGGTTGCGTTAAAAGTGCTTAGCAACAAGGGCAAAGACATTGCCCAGTCCGTTCGTCGGTTTCGCAAAGAAGCTCGACTGTTGGCGGATGCCGCCAACGAACACGTGACGCGATTGATCGATATCGGTGAAGACCAAGGATTTCATTTTCTGGCAATGGAATTCATCGACGGCGTCAACTTGAAAGAATGGCTCGTCGATCGAGGTCCTCTGCCCGAAGATGTGGCCCTGCAAATAGCGGCCGATATGGCAAGGGCACTGGTTGAAGCTCATAGCCGCGAAGTCGTTCACCGTGACATTAAACCAGAGAATGTCTTGTTGAAACTACGCGACGACGTGAATCTCAACTCGTTGACGATGCTACAACGTCCGATCACGGACTTTACCGTCAAGCTGACGGACTTTGGCATCGCGCGGCATGTGAGTCAATCGGAGTCGATGGATGTGACCCGCGCGGGCGCGATCCTGGGCACGCCAAAGTACATGTCCCCCGAGCAATGCAAATCGTCCGACTCGATCGGACCGACGGCCGATGTCTACTCGCTCGGCATCACTCTATTTCAATTGTTGACCGGCGGCGTCCCGTTCGAGTCCGATGACTACATGAAGTTGGCGGCGATGCACTGCTTCGATCCGCCACCATCGGTGCAAAAACGCGTTTCAGTGATTTCCGATCCGACCGCCAGAATCGTCGATCGTGCGCTGGCGAAATCCCCGACGGATCGCTTCGGTGATGCCAGCCAATTTTTGTCGGAATTGCTGCGAACGTTGCGAGGCGATACTGCAGCCATCGAGGTGCATCCGCAATTGCCTGCGCACGATGCAAAGAAGGTGTGGAGGAAAAGCGTCACGTGGACCTTGAACAGCGATCCACACGAACTTTGGCCGCTGGTGTCCAATACCGAGCGACTGAACGAAGCCATTGGCCTACCGGCGGTTGACTATCGCACTGAAAACGATTCCAGCATCGGCACTAGGAAATTCGGTTCCTTTACACTCAGTGGCGTGAAGGTTTCGTGGGAAGAACATCCGTTTGAGTGGATTGAAAGCCAGCGAATGGGCATCCTCCGCGAGTTCGACGCAGGCCCATTCAAGTGGTTCATGAGCGTCGTGACCTTGGAAAACCAACCGGGCGGAGGAACCAAGTTGGTTCACGCGATTTGTATCGAACCACGCAATTTGATGGGTCGCGTATTAACCACCATCGAAGCCGATTGGAAGGGATTCAAAAACCTCAGGCGTGTTTATGAGCGGTTGGATCGCTCAATTCAATCGCGGCAAAAGTCCAAAATCGCCAGTCGCAGTGGCATGGATCCCTTCACCGAAATCAAATCGCCGTCGAAGCAGGCACGGCAACGCATTGGCGAGCGAATCGACGAAGTGATCGGAAAGGGTGCAACCAGCGACGCTGCTGAAGCATTGCGTCACGTGTTAAGCAACTGGGCGGCACAGGATCTATCTCACTTGCGACCGCTGGATTTGGCTGATCGCTTGGACGTTGATGCCGCAGAGATGACCAGCGTTTGTTTGATTGCTGCCACCGAAGGATTGTTGAATTTGCGATGGGACATTCTTTGTCCCACTTGCCGTGTCACGGCTAGCACGACGGAGCTGCTGTCCAATATCAAGTCACACACACACTGCGAAGCCTGTGACGTGGACTTTCAATCGAATCTCGGCGATGCAATTGAGATGGTGTTTCGCGTTCATCCGGAAATTCGCGAAGTCAACGAAGGCCAATACTGCATCGGTGGACCCGAACATTCGCCACATGTCGTCGCCCAGGTTCGGTTGCAAGAGGGCGAGTGTCTGCAAATCACGATGAATCTCGCCGAAGGTGATTATCTGGTGCGCGGCCCCAGACTCTCGCGGAACGGGCGAATCCGTGTGCAATCCGCTTCGGCACCATCGACTGCGGAGTTCAAACTCTCCCGGCTCGGTGGATTGCACACATCCACCCTGCGCAGTGGCCAACAAACCATCACACTCGATAACGATCTCGATTCACTTCATGTCGTTCGGCTCGAACGCACCATCGTCCGTGACGATATCATCACGGCGTCAATGGCAGCCGCGAATCCGATGTTTCGGCGATTGTTCCCGAACCAAAACTTTGCTGTCGACACGCCGATTGAATCCGACACGATGAGCTTCGTCGCCGCAACCATGGTCGATGTTGACGACCTCCACCAATCGCTCGGCGATGCCCGAGCCTATGCACTGATCCAGCGGCACCAGCAAATTTTGTCCGCCGTAGTGACCGGGTCGGGCGGGACCGTCGTGAAAACAATCGGCGAACGCATGTTGGCGGCATTTCCTAAACGCGAGCAAGCCGTCGACGCCGCAATACGTATGCGACAATCGATTGCCGATGACCTCGGACCCATCGTCTCCCTGGGCATTGGTGTTCACTGCGGGTCGACGTTGATTGCAACTCAAAACAATCAACTCGATTATTTCGGGACAACCGTTCGAGCTGTCTCCGCGTTACCGGATCTGGCTGGGGCCGACACATTGGTCACTGAGGCGGTCTATTCCGATTCGACAGTTCGCCAGCTTTTCTTCCAACGACCAACGCAAGCCGAGGTAGAAACCGTCAAGCTACCCGGCAATCCCAACGTCCGCGTCAAACGCATCCGGACACAACCGCGAGAGGAATCATGACACTCATTCACGAGCCGGCCACCGATGTCGTCTGGACGCTGATGGAATACGGCAGCGGTCCTGGACAACGACGTACCATCAAATTGCCAGCGAAAGAAGTCATTGTTGGACGTACTGATGACGCGGATGTTTGCATCGCGGTGTCATCGATTTCTAAACGTCATGCGAGGCTGTGGTTGGCGGAGGGAAAACTATGCGTCGAAGACCTCGGCAGTACCAACGGGACGCATCATAACGGAACGCGCGTGCAACGTGCTGAATTGAGTGAAGGCGACTTGGTCCAATTTGCGAATGCCGTTTTTCGCGTTGGAAGACGCGACGAAAGCCACTGCGACGGCACGATGGAAGAGGGCTTGATTCCCTGGGCGCAAACGTTGCTCATGTTCGATCGGCTGATTTCCGATCGTGCGGTCATCCCTCATTTCCAGCCGATCATCACGATGGACCGACAATCGACGCCAGGATATGAAGTTCTTGCCCGAAGCAATCTGCCCGAACTGCAAAACCCGGCCAGAATGTTTCAGGTTGCCGAACGGCTCGGTCAAGACGCGGCACTGAGCGAGTTGATGCGAGACGAGGCAGCAAGGATTCTCGTCGCAGTCGATCGTACCGACTCTCAGATTTTCCTCAACACTCACCCCGTGGAATTCGGCACCGAGCGTTTGACCGGTTCCCTTGAGAAGCTCGCCACGGACTATCCCGGCCTAAAATTTACCATCGAAGTCCACGAGGCAGCGGTCACCGAGTTGTCTCAGATGCGCGAACTTCATGCCACAATTCGTGGACTTGGCATGCAGTTGTCTTACGACGACTTTGGCGCTGGCCAGGGTCGCTTGATGGAATTAGTCGAAGTCCCACCCGATGTGTTGAAATTTGACATGCAACTCATCCGCGACATTGATACCGCGTCAATGAATCGTGTCGAACTATTGCGATCGCTGGTGCGAATCGCTAAAGATTCAGGATCAATCACCCTCGCAGAAGGCGTTGAAACAGAAGCGGAACACGCGGTCTGTGTCGAAATTGGTTTCGAGCTAGGCCAAGGCTTCTTGTACGGACGCCCAGCCCTGATCAGCGGTTAGTAGAATCAACGTTCCACTTCTTCATTTTGCCCGCTCGGACCCAGCTCTGGAAGAATTAATCGCTCGTCCGCGTGTTCAGCGATGAGCGCCTTGATCGATGAAGCTTGTTCGTTAATCGCTTCCTCAGCTGCTTTCTGCACCCCGGAGTCCGCTCGACTGACAAAGAGCTTCGGTACGCGAACGACGATATCCATCTCGACCGTTAACGTCACTTCGGTGCTATCACCCTTGGGACGCGCTTCCAGCGTTGTCGAGTAACGTTTTAAATTTCCGGCAGCTTCTTTCGAACTCGTAACGACATGCATTCGCTCGGGCTCGATGTCGGCTTGCTGCCGTAAAACTAGTTTTTCGGCGTTGAGAGAAGGATCGTCCAAGCTCACCGTGATTTCTTTGACGGCTGCGACGTTGCTCTCCGATCGCCCGCGAAGCGCGTTGAGCAAAGGTCGATCATCATTCGAAGTGTCAATCTCAATGTCCTGGATTCTCTCCTCCAAAAGTTTCATCTTGGACTGTCCGACGATGGCGGCCGTCGCGTTCTTACGGACCATGATCTGACGGAATTTTCCATACTCGCAATCGACCGTGAAGGTTTTTGCTCGTTTGGTGGTTGCCAGATGATCTACCGCAGAAAGCGACCAGACCGTCGCACCGATGCCAATGATCAAAATGCCGACAATGGCTGTCGCTGCCAGCTTAAATTTCATTCGCGTTGCGTGCCAAATATGAATCGCTTCAGTGTCGTTCTTGAAGGCGGGATCCCAGAAAAAATTACCGGCGGCGCAGCCGCCGGCATCAAAAGACGGACCACCAATCAGGCCGAAGCGCCACACACGATTTAAGGATGTGTCACCTCTGGCCTTGAAGCCCCTCAAAATCAATTGTGCTGATCGCTCACGCCACCGGCACCGAATGTATCGGCGTCGGGCTTGTGAGCGAAACGCTTATTCGGTATCCACTTCTTCAAGTGCGTCGGCTTTGCGTTCGCCAGCTTCTTCCGTGAGGTCAGCTTTGTCTTCACCGATATCTTCGATCGCATCGGCCTTGGCTTCCGCCGAATCCTGGACTGCTTCAGTCGCATTGTCGGTTCGGTCGCGGAGGTTCTCAGCCGCGTTCTGCGATGAGTCGCGAATGTTCTCAGCTTGTTGCTGAGTTTGATCGCGAACTACATCGGCTTCACGGTCCAGTATTGACTCTTCGCAGCCAACCATGGCAAACGTACTCAAGGCCAGCATGCATGTGGCTAAAATTTTCATCAGTCGGTTCCTCAATCGATAGGCACGGCCCACGGGAGTCGCAGGCGATGGGACATAAGTGTATGCAACCGCCGTGCCAAGAAGTGGGATGAGTCGGCGATTTTTGTTCAAGAGTGAAGATCGACGGAGAAAGCTGGCGTGCCAGTAACCACAACCGCTAGACGTTTGGGGTTTTACGTCAGCTGAGAGGTTCGTTTCGCCAGTTCGCATTTCTTCCCACCGCTGAGTCTGGACGTTTTTCCGCCAGATTCGGGATCGGATGATGTCTACGGGTTCACTCAGTAGCGAGATGTCACCCGGATCAACGTGGCTGAGATAGAGAAAACAGGGCGTCGCCGATTGCTTTTCGACCCACGTGGCATCAAAAGAACCGAATTGTGCGTCGATGCCTTCGGTCCACTGGCAACAAAGCCACGGCGATGCTCCGGGAGCGGTGTCGTCATGCTTTCTAAAGCAGATTGCCCGGGACATCACGCCGCGCCCATCAAGAGTTGACTTGATCGAGAATCGCATTGCCGACGTGGTGTCTGATTTGGCAAGGAGGGATCTCAGGCGTCACTTGCTGAGCTGATATTCGCAGCCTTCGGGTCGCTTTTGTCATCCGGCTGTCGCGACTCCCAACGCACGAGTTTGTCGAATTTTTGCTGCAATTGTTTTGTCAAGCCCGATAGCTCTCCGCCACGATGCATCGAAGGTTCGCGGCACTTGTCTTTCACGCGATTTTCGATCTCAACTTGCAGAGACATTTCCTTCTTTCGCGCGAAACCACTCATCAGCAGCGACTTCAAAAGTAACTCGTAATCGTCACTGGCTACCGGTTCGGAGCCCTCCAACGAGCCGCAAACGATGTCAGCGAGCTTATTCAATTGCTCTTCAATTTGTGGATTCGTGTCGTTCATGATTCACCCGGTGTTGCGTACTGGTAATATTGTGTGGGACGAATCAAGCAAAGACTGTGCCGCAGCAACTAGCGGTAGGTCGCCCAGCGGCTTCTCATCTACCCGGCTTCCAGATACTTCTCGACGTAGGTTCGGCGGACTAGCAGCAAAGCCACCGCGACTAGCGGCGTCGCGAACATGATTCCCCAAATTCCGAACAGCAAGCCGCAAATGAGCTGAGCGAGAATCACCATCGCCGGTGGCAGGTGGACTTGTTTCTGTTGAACCAGCGGCGTAATCAGGTAGCTTTCAGCGAACTGGATCGCGATGTAAAGCATCAACACGCTAGTCACCTTGGACGAGCCTTCGTCGGATGCGAGCAGCAGCGCTGGAATCACGGCTGCGATTCCGCCGAGGTTAGGAACGAATGTTACAAGCCCAGCAAAGATGCCAAGTTCGAGTGGCATCGGCACTCCCAAAAACGCTAGTCCGACGCCGAAACAGATACCGACGATTGACATTGCCATCAGTCGTCCGAGCATCCAGTTCCAAAGGGTGTTTGCACTTTCGCTGAACAACACTGACGCCATGGACCTCCAACCGACCGGTAGAATTCGCAAAAATCCGTCTCGATAAACCGCTGGCGAAACTGAAAAATAGACAGTGAGAATGAGAAGAATCAAAACGTCGGTGAATGCCCCGAATGTCGAAGCAAATAGTGACTGCGCCAGACCGAGTGATTTCCCCGAGGACGGCAAAACGCTTTCCAGCTCAACTTCTTCGCGGATTCGCTCAATGATCGGCTGCTGCTTCGCTGCTTCGAGTACTCTCGTCGCACCTTCGTCAATTCGATTGGTGAGCTTGACGAACTGGTCGTTCATGGAATTGGTGAAACCGAAGCCAGCGATCGCTACTAACAACACAAGAATTAGGAAGATGATGCCGACTCGGTAACCGTGCCCCAACTTGCTGGGCAAGAGTTTTTGCAGCAATTCCGCGAGTTGGTTAACGACGACGGCGAACAGCACCGCACCGAAGATCAACATCAGAATCTGCCGAGCAACGGCCAACAATCCAACGGCAGCCAACGATATTAGCACCAATCCGATCACGATCATCGTGGTCTGGATGGTGCGCTTCGTGAGTCGCTCGGAGTCAATCATCGGGTGCCACTGCCTCGGTTCGATTGGATTGTTTCTGCGGCTTCTTTAGCCCAAGGCAAAACAATCGCTTCTCGTTTAGCGAACGTGTCGGCTTTCGGTCTAGGCTCTCGTCAGGGCCATCACTTCTGCGAACAAGGCATCGATCTGAGGTCGGCAATTTTTAAATGCAGCCTGAACTTCCTGGGTCTTCCCCTTTTTGGCGGCCTGCATGAGCTCATCGAGTTCCGTCACCGGCGAGCCGGTCTCGAAGGTGCTGCACATCCCCTTCAGCTTGTGTGCCGTGGACACGATTTCGGCAGCGCTGCCTTGCTCAACGTGCTCGGCCAGCGCTGCAAGAACCTCGGGGGTATCCGCAACGCATATCTCCGCCATCATGATCAGCAGTTGCTGATCGCCGGAGAGCCGGTGAAGAGCCTCGGAAAATCGTTCAATTTGTTGTTCAGTCATGAATTCCACTACTCGTCCCTAATTGCGACGCCACTTTCCAGGACGATGTTGTAAGTATTGATCCGGTCGCGCAGTTTACCTCGCGTGATCCCGAGCAGTTCCGCGGCTTGGCTTTGATTGCCGCCTGTCTCACGCAGCACTCGTAGAATGACGATTCGCTCCATGTGCTCGGCGGCCTGGGAATAAATCGTCGTCGACTTTTCGCGCAGCCATTGATCGACCAACTCCCCAAGTTGTGACGGACCCGATGTTGCTCCGTCGACGGCAATGCTGGTTGCCGTGTCGCTCCGCTTCAATTGAATGTTCCGCGGCAGCACATCGGGTCCAACGACCGGTAGCGAAGAATCTAGCACGCTACGGCGAATCACGGCCCGCAATTGACGAACGTTTCCCGGCCAATCATAGGCCGTTAGCAATGAAACGGTTTCGGGCGACAATCCCTCTAAATCCGGCTTATTGAGTTCACGTTTGGCTTGACTTAGAAAATGTTGAATCAGTAATGCTACATCACCGCTTCGTTCGCATAGCGGCGGCAGTTCGATCGTGACGCCGTTGAGGCGATAAAGCAGATCCTCTCGGAAGTCGCCTTCTTCGACCATCTTCTCAAGTGGTCGGTTCGTCGCGGCAATGATCCGCACATCGGTTTTGAGTTCGTTGTTGCCGCCGACGCGTTCGAACCGCTGCTCCTGCAAAACTCGCAGCACTTTCGCCTGAACTGAAGGTGCCATATCACCGATCTCGTCCAAGAACAATGTGCCGCCGTTGCACTGTTCGAACTTGCCGATCCGACGTGACTCTGCGCCCGTGAATGCACCTTTCTCGTGACCAAACAGTTCGCTCTCCAGCAAATTGTCGGGAAGTGCAGCACAATTGACCGCTAGGAACGGCTTATCATGGCGATGGCTGTACTGGTACAGAGCACGAGCCACCAACTCCTTGCCAGTACCACTTTCTCCACGTACTAAAACGGGCATGTCCTGCTTGCTCACGCGACCGATCGCCTTGAACACTTCCAGCATCGCCTTACTGCGCCCGATGAACAGCTCGCTAGAATCATCGGCAATGGCTTCATCCGCTGAGATTGCCACGGGGACGTTACTGAGTTGCCGCTGTTCGATCGCTTTCTCAACCAAGTCACGCAGCGGATCAACCGACAGCGGTTTGGCCAGGTAATCGAACGCTCCCAATTGCATCGCTTCAATCGCCGTGTGGCTGGCAGCCTCCACCGTCATGAAAATCACCGGCAAACGATTGTCATGCTCACGAATTTCGCAATACGCCGCCAATCCGTTTTGGTCAGGCAGTTGAATGTCCAGCAGCACAACGTCGAACGAACCCGCCCGCACCAGCTTTAGGCCGATTTCAGCGGTTTCGGCTGTCACAACATCGGCAATCGGAGCGATCGTCTTCTCGGCGAGAGCAAGAATCATCCGGTCGTCATCGATGACGAGCACTTTTGGCATGTTGTACGATCGTGTTGCGTGGCGTGAACGAAATCTTTCCGTCTGGGATCTAGATTCTATTTCAGAGCGTGCCGGTTCGGCTACTGCACGGGTGATTGGCATGATGAACGCTCCTCAGTTGGCGTAAGACAGTCAATTTTATCCCACGCACATCCCATGCCGTGAGCGAAGCGGTGGACTCGCCATTCTGAGTCCAGAGAGCGCCTCAGCAGCGAGAAGGAGCACCAGCTTGCTTCAGCCTGCAGCCCTGCAAGGCTGCCGCTGGCCGGTTGCCGCGCAAGGTGGTCGCCCCTCGACCACCTCCGATTGAGTCTTGCCGCCCCCCATCACCCCGAGTTCGAGTGCCCCACCCTGCTCTTCCAAGGGCAAAACGGTGCTGATCCATCGCCTGGGGCAGTCGCAGTGGGACTCGTGTTGTGGTTGTTGAGACGCCAACGCCCGCGGTATGGAGAGCGGCCATGATTCGTTCTCACGGCACTAGCGATGCTATGCAGGGCTTTCTCGTTTCGACTCGAACAACCGTTCAGCGCCGACGACGTTTTCAAAGAACTCGGCTGCAAGTGGTGTGTCATGGTCGCTGTGCAACACCGACACGTCACCGGTGCTCTCGAAGACGACGGCTTTCACGCTATCGAAGTTGAGAGCGTTGGCCTCGCGTAGTTTTCCATACAGATCGCTTCGGGTCACGTTCGCTCGTTTCAGGTTCTCATCAATGATGGTCGAGCCAGCCATCAAAAGAATCGGTCGATTGTCGACGACTGCATTGACCCATGCCGATTTGCGGCGGCCGACCGCAATCATCCATTGTCCGACGAATAAACACAGTAACGCGAAACATCCGGCAAACACAGTCGGTGTCGGTGCCGACAGCGTCGCACCGAGAACGGAGCCACAGGCAATTGTCATCGCAAAATCCGCCGCCGACATTTTGGAAAAGCTACGCAGTCCGATGGCCCTCGTGTACAGCAGCACGGCGCCATAGGTGATCGCGGCAGACAGTGAGATTGCAGTCAAGTCGGAAAGTGATACAGCAAACCATTTGTTGAACATGAGAAAGTCTCTCCTGAGTTACTGGGAATCGTAAAAATCCCCGTCGCTTATTTACAGGGACTTCTGCCGAGATCTACGACTTAGCAGCAATCATCGTGCCGGAACGACATTTGCATATCGCTCAAGCTGCGAGACAATCAAATACCTATTCTCTTCACGGAACTGGGAGATAATCCATGAGCAAATCGCCATCAATTGAAACGGATCGTCACGACTGGTTGCAACATCAATGGGTAGTCGCGGGCGTCATCGTATCCGCTGCTCGCTTCGTCCCGATTCCGTTTGTTGATGACGTCATTCGCTCACAATGTCGTCGGTTCGTTGTGTCGCGAACGTTAAACGATTCTGGCTCGACGCTCGCCACAAGTGATCTAAAACCCTTTTATGGCGGATCAGGAGGATGTGTTGTCGGTTGTCTCGGCATGATCGCGAAGGCCCCATTTAAATTGCTGCTCTTTCCGATTCGGAAGATCGTTTCCATGGCTACCTCGATCCGCGGTGTGCCGCTGGAAATCATGCAAACGGTGTTACTCGGCCGCACTCTACGACGACAGCTCGCGGACAAAGATTTCGATCCCCGGCAAGCTGATTTGATGCGAGCGGCATTCGATGAATCGTTCGCTCGAATGGACTTCCACGCAGTTCGCGCCGCGATCACGGACGTTCTTCGCGAAGTCCAGGGTTGGAAGTCGTCGGCAATCGAGAGTGCCCGCAAAGTATCGTCCACGTCATCCGAGGTGGAGCGATCTTTGCCGACGAGCGAGGGAGTTGAGTCAACGGCAACGACGGTACAGCAGGTTCTTGAACGCCCCGAAACTGCAAAACTATTTGACGAGTTTGATCGCCGATTCGATGCTGCCTTCTCGCGGCTGCGCTCAGCTCGGGGTGGAATTCAAGAAGTGTGATCGGCTCAACTCTTGAATTGCGGTAACGCGTCATCGACTGCATTGTCGGCAATCCGCCGTTTATTAGGACCCATCAATGCGAAAGGCCTTGGGCGATGGTTATACACAAGGATTGCAGTCCGCGTATCGGACAGTCCCTGGCTCTACAGACGATGTGATAATTTTCTGGCATGAAGCTTCGCAACGTGTGATCGTCGTCGATTTTATGGGGCTATCTAAAAACGTTGCACGACAAAGAACCCTCATCGCCGTCGGGAATATCCGTCGGGAATATCCGTCGCCTGGATGACGGTCAGTTCGCACTCCACAAGTGAAACCAAGAATTAAGCGATTGGATGAGCATCAGCAACAAGCTTGACTGGGCTGTCGAAATTCAAGCTGCCGGCAAAATTAGCGATTGCTGGCATGACGCGGTTGTGGCACTCCAATAGCTGCTGATGACCTCCAGGAAAGATCGAGAGCTTGCTTAGGGGTATCAGTTCATGCATCCGCTCGCTTGCGGATCTCTTGGTAATTCGATCGGCGTCGCCGGCAATAATCAAGACCGGAATGTTGATGGCTGGCAGCGAGTGCTCTTCATTGAACTGCGTCATCGCGTAATTTCCACGAGCGATTACCGCTGGCCACGCTTTCGCGGCTAGGAGTGACACGTGGTTGAGTTGGTTCCAACTTTGCGAGCCGGTAAAACTCGTGAATCGGGAGGTGATTTGCAGCGAGCCGTTGTAGTAGCTCTTCCAATTGGAGAGCCAGAAGAGCGGCGACAGCGGAATCATAAGCCAGTTCAAGGGCACGAGGACCGGCCACTGCAACGCCGTGAAAAGGGAGGCGGCCGTGATCGTCGTCAATGGATTCTTGTAGGTCGTGTTGACCA
>JBBSJZ010000130.1:0-12575 GCA_038256795.1 Pirellulales bacterium
GCCCTTACGTTGCTTGGATTCCGCATCCATGGCCATCGCCTCGACGACACTTTCGGGAAGCCCCTTGAGCTGAGCAGCGTCGCTAATCCAAGTCACATGACCGGCTTCTTCGGCGAGCACGTTTTGGGAGAAATCGGTGAATAATCTCGCGAGTCGTTGATTGATTTGCGACAACCGCTGCTTTTGCCCGTCATCGAGCCGCGCACCTTGACGCACGAACGACTTGTAGCGATCTTCGACGAGTCGCTGCTGGGCGACATCGAGGGATTTGAATTCGTCGCCTTCGTAGACCGCGGCAATTCTTGCGAACAACGGCGAATTTTGGGTCACTTTGTCCGCGTATTCCGCCAACTTCGGCACCACCGCGCGTTCGATATCGGGGATTGGGCCGACGTTCAAGTTCGAGGCGTGGACATCAAATAGTGTTTCGAGACGCTGCAGCATTTTGCCGCTGCGTTCGAGCGCCGCGATCGTATTATCGAAGGTCGCGGGGGCGGTTTGAGTCGCGATCGTCTCAATTTCGGCGAGCGATTTTTGGATCGCGAAATCGAAGGCGGGAACTAGCTCATCGGTGCGAACCTGATTCCAGGGTGGCACGCCACCCAGCGGTCCCGGCCACGGTTGCAGAAGTGCTGATTGAGAAATGTTCGTCATCGCGGTGTCGTCTTCGCAAAATCCGGAATTGAATGAACCAATGATTGCCGTCGCCAAGAAACTGGCCAGCAATCGCGTTGTGGTCAACCGGAGCTTGGTGGTCAACCGCAGGCGCAGCACCAGGAATGATCGATTCGGCATAGTAGCGTCCTGAGATGGGGATTCATGATGGGCGAGGCAATCATCTTACGACTTCGTTATAGTGACGGGTGGCCGGTGCGTTGAAAAGGAGCCTCGGTTATTGCCACCTGACACCCTCCAACCCAATTGGATGAAGACGAATGGACCGTGACGAGCATCAAACGATTGAAGCGGCTGGATCCGAAACCCGGGCGTGCCTCGGCGCGGATCCGAAAGCTCAGCGCGAGCGTGACCGGCGACTTTTTTTGAAGACGGGTGTTGCTGCATCCGCGTTGGCCATCGCGAATACGGCGGAGCGCGCGACGGGTCAAACCTCGGCGGCCGCACCGAGTGAGCGATTGAAGCTCGGCATCATGGGTGTGAACGGTCGCGGCGCCGTGATCGCTCAAGGGATGATTGCGACGGGCCAGGCAGAGATAGCCTATGTTTGTGACGTCGACTCGCGAGCCGCCGAGCGTGCCCGAGAACTGATACGGGGAAAGCAAACCCACGTGCCGACGATCGTCAGCGACTTTCGCCGCATCTTGGATGACGCCGAAGTCGACGCTTTGGTCATCGCGGCACCGAATCACTGGCACGCACCGGCGACCATCCTCGCGTGCACCGCGGGCAAACACGTTTATGTCGAAAAGCCATGCAGCCACACGGCGGAGGAAGGTGAACTCGCCGTCGCAGCAGCCCGCAAGAATGACCGCATCGTGCAGATGGGCAGCCAACGTCGTTCGTGGCCTGCGATCCAAGAAGCGGTCACGAAGATTCACGCGGGCGAGATTGGTAAGACCCTCTACAGCCGCACTTGGTACAACAACCGCCGCGGTTCCGTCGGTCGTGGAAAGACGACCGCGCCGCCATCGTGGCTCGACTGGCGGATGTGGCAAGGACCGGCCCCCGATCGCGACTTCAAAGACAATCTCGTCCATTACAACTGGCACTGGAATTGGCACTGGGGCAACGGAGAACTCGGCAACAATGGTATCCATGGACTCGACGTCGCCCGCTGGGCACTCGACGTCAAGTATCCCATTCGCGTCACCGCGGGCGGTGGCAAGTATCGTCACGACGACGATCAACAGACGCCCGACACGATGATGGTCACCTACGATTTCCCCGAGGGAAAAACGATCACCTGGGAAGGGCTGAGTTGGTCGCCGCTCGGTCCGCACGACGACGGCTTTGGAATCAGTGTTCATGGAACCGAGGGCTCAATCGTGATTCGCGGTGGCGGTTACACGATGCACGACATGCAACAAAAACAGATCGCGGTCGGTGACGCCGCCGCGGGCGATCAAGACCACTTTCTCGACTTCATCGATGCTGTGCGGACCGGACGGCTGCCCCATGCCGATATCGAACAGGGCCATCGCAGCACCTTGCTTTGTCATCTCGGCAACATCGCTTTTCGGAGTGCCAGCGTACTCGCGACCGATCCCGAGAACGGCCACATCCAAGGCAACCCGACGGCCGAAGAACTCTGGTCCCGCGAGTACCACCGCGACTGGCAACCGAAGGTATAACCAGCCGGCCAACGCTGTTAGAATTCGATCGCTGCAGTCGTTTCACACTCCCTTGAGAATTGTCCCCTGATGCCCAAATTCCCTTTACGCTTCGCCCGCAATTTTGCCCAGTCGTTTGTCATCCTCTCGGCTTTGCAATCGACCGTATGGGCGGATGATTGGCCACACTGGATGGGGCCGGATCGCGATGGGACCTACCATGAAACCGGGCTCGTCGAGGTGATCCCCGACGGTGGCTTGCCGATCCGGTGGCGAACACCCATTCACGGCGGCTACGCGGGGCCGGCGGTCCACGCGGGCAAGGTTTTCGTCACCGACTATCGCCGCACGGCGGGCGAGTTCATTGAGACGCCCGGTGACAAGCCGAAACTCCAGGGCTTTGAACGATTGCTGTGCTTGGACGCCGAGACCGGTAAGCAAGTTTGGCAGCACGAGTACGCGTGCAACTACGAGATTAGTTATCCCGCTGGGCCGCGCGCGACGCCGACGATTCGAGATGGTCTCGTGGTGATGCTCGGAGCCCAGGGAGATCTCACGGTGCTCAGCGAAGTTGACGGCAGCGTCAAGTGGCACGTGAACTTGCCGACGCAGTTCGGTGCGCCTGTGCCGATCTGGGGCTTCGCGGCGCACCCGCTCGTGACGTCCGACACGATCTACACGATGGTCGGTGGTGAAGGGCAAGCCGTGGTCGCGTTTGATCGCGCGACGGGCGATACCAAGTGGAAGGCGCTCTCAAGCAAGGATGCCGGTTACTGTCCGCCGACGTTGATCACGGCGGGAGACGCCCAGCAGTTGATCGTATGGCACCCGACCGCGGTCGCAGGGCTAAACCCCGACACCGGCCAAACTTACTGGACCGTCTCGCATGAGCCGGACTACGGCATGTCGATCGCCCAGCCACAGCGTGATGGCGAGAATTTGTTTGTCAGCGGGATCGAGGACAAGTCGATCATGCTCAAACTCGACTCCGACAAGCCAGCGGTAACGGAAGTTTGGGCGAGTACTCCGAAGACATCGTTGAGTGTGTCGACGATGACGCCGGTGTTGCATGACGGCGTGATTTATGGATCGGATGAGGGGCTCGGGGCGTTGATGGCGGTTCGCGTCAGCGACGGTAAACGTCTTTGGCAGACTTACGTTCCGGTGCGCCCCGGTAATGAGCGACGGTTATCCGCGGGAACTTCGTTCGTGACACGCCACGAGCCGAGTGGTCGCTATTGGTTGTTTGGCGAAGCCGGTGATTTGACGCTCGCGGAGATGAATGCCGAAAGGTTCCAATCATTGGGCCAGATGCATGTGATCGAGCCGACGCAATCCGCGTTCGGACGCAAGGTCATCTGGAGTCATCCCGCGTACGCCAATCGAACCGCCTACATTCGAAACGATCAAGAGATCGTCGCCGTCGACTTGGAGAGAAAGTAGTTTTCGGACCCACACGCAAACGTTTTGCTATTTGGTAGGATGGTGGGTTACCGATACATCCCACTTTTTCGTTTGGAGTCCCGTCGCCGTGGCCATTAACATCCTCGATATGATCAAGAGCCAAGTTGGCAGCCAGATTACTGGCCAAGTGGCCCAGAAGTTTGGCGTCGACGACACCACCGCTAAGATGGGAATCGATGCGTTGCTGCCCAGCATTCTCGGCGGTGTCGTGAGCAAGGTTTCCACGCCAAGTGGCGCTGACCAACTCGACAGGGCGATCACTGACGGTGGCTACGACGGCGGCTTGCTCGACAATATCTCGGGGATGTTCACCGGCGATCAAGTCGACAAGCTGGCCGATCAGGGTGGCGGCTTGGTCTCGATGATCTTCGGTGACAAGGCGGCCATTCTCGGCCCCATCATCGCCAAATTGACCGGCATGAATTCTGGTTCGGTCATGTCGATGCTGGCGATGTTGGCGCCACTCGTGATGAGCTTCATCGGCAAACAGAAAGCCGCGTCGGGTTTATCGTCGAGCGGACTCGCAACGATGCTGATGTCGCAAAAGGATAACATCGCCGCCGCAATGCCCCGCGGTGTTTCTGAAGCGATGGGTTTAGGGCTGATGACGCCCACAGCCTCAGTGACGAGGGCCCCGGCTGCATCCAAGGTCACAGCCGCACCGGCTAAGTCGAGCGGCGGCGGTTTCGGGATTGCCAAGGTCTTGATTCCACTCGCAATTTTGGCAGCTGTTGCCTACGGATGCTACAGCTACATCTTCGGTGGCATGCGTCCGACCGGAGCCGAAGGCAATGTCGTGGTGGCGTTTGATCCTGCGGCCTTCCCCGATGGCAACTTCGATTCGTGGGCAAGCAGTGCTGAAGCGACGCAAGCGGCAACGACCCCCGCTGCTGAACCAGCCGTTGCTGCCGAGTCGTCCATCGCACTGCCACCCGCCGACGCGCCGCCGACGGAGTCCGTTGCCAAGCCAACAATGAAGCTGCCCGATCTCGATGATGCCGCGAAGGGTCTCGCCGCAGCTGAGGGCGTGCCAAGTTTTGATACCGCAGGATTGACCAAGTCGCTCGAGTCGCTGACCGGAACACTTGGCACCGTGAGCGATGTCGAGTCTGCGAAGGCAGCACTTCCGCAGTTGAAGGATATGGAAACGACCCTGGAGACCGCGACCCAGGGTTTCGCGTCGCTACCCGAAGGTGAGCGTGACATGGCGTCAAAGGCATTCAAAACCGTCTCCCCAGAATTGCAAGCACAAATCAAGAAAGTGCTCGCGATCCCCGGTGTCAGCGATGTGCTTAAGCCTGTGATGGACTCGATCGTTGCTAAGCTTCGACCGCTCAACTCATAAGCCTCGGTACCTGATGGGACAATGACACGTTTTCTTGCGCTCGGTAGTGTACAACAGGGGGATATCGATCCTCACCGAGAATACAAGATGATGCTTCGTATCGCACTGCTCGCACTCGTTCTATTCGCATGCCTATCCGCTCACTCGGAGGCTGCGAAGCCGAACGTCTTGTTCATCGCGATCGATGACCAAAACGATTGGATTGGCACACTCGGCGGTCACCCGCTGGCCAAGACGCCTCATCTCGATGCACTCGCCGAGCGGGGGAGTGTGTTTCTCAACGCGCATTGCAATTCTCCTTTGTGCAATTCTTCGCGAACGAGTTTAATGCTCGGTCTTCGCCCCACGACCACCGGCATCTACGGGCTCGCACCTTGGTTTCGGACGTTGCCGGAGTGGCAAGATCGCGTTACGTTGGCCCAGCACTTTGAGAACGCCGGCTACCGCACGATGAGCACCGGCAAAATCTTTCATTCTTGGCGCCAGGCGGGTAAAGGCGACAAGGTGCGAGAATTTCAGATCACGGGCCCCGTGGGCGGTGTCGGTTCGCGTCCGCCTCAGAAATTGGTTCACGAAACACCGATGGGTAATAATCCACTTGTCGATTGGGGCGTGTGGCCCCTCGATAATGACGACTCGACGAAGGGCGATTACCAGGTCGCATCGTGGGCCGTCGACCAAATCAAGGCCGCCCCCAAGGACGAGCCTTTCTTCCTCGCGGCGGGATTCTTTCTGCCCCATGTGCCCTGCTACGCGACTCAAAAGTGGTTCGACTTGTACCCGGACGATGACAGTGTGCTGCCCAAGACCCTTGAAAATGATCGCGAGGACACACCGCATTTCTCTTGGTACCTGCACTGGAATCTGCCTGAGCCTCGATTGAAGTGGATGCGCGAAAATGGCGAGTATCGAAACCTCGTTCGCAGTTACCTCGCGTGTACGAGTTTCGTTGATGCGCAAGTCGGCCGCATTCTTACGTCGCTTGACGAAGCGGGCATCGCGGACAACACGATCGTCGTCGTGTGGGGTGATCACGGTTGGCACCTCGGCGAGAAAGAGATTACGGGCAAGAACACCTTGTGGGACGATGGGACTCGGGTGCCGTTGATCTTCGCCGGCCCTGGCGTTGCTGGCGGTGGCCGTGTGATGCAGCCCGCGGAGTTGCTTGATATTTACCCGACGCTGGTCGATATTTGCGGGCTCGACGAGCGCGATGACTTGGAAGGCATGAGTTTATTGCCGCAGCTTCGTGATGCCGACACCGTGCGTGAGCGACCCGCGATCACGAGCCACAACCAAGGCAACCATGGCGTGCGCAGCGTGCGTTACCGTTACATTCACTACGCCGACGGTAGCGAAGAGCTTTACGATTTGCGAAACGATCCGAACGAGTGGAATAATCTTGCCGAGTCGGAGGGCAGCGCAGCAATCATTACCGAGCACCGCACGTGGCTACCGAAGATCGACCGTCCACCGGCGACAAACAGTTCCCAGCGAATTCTGACGTATGACGCTGCGACCGACACGGCGGTTTGGGAAGGCACGACGGTTCACCGCGGTGATCCGATTCCTCAGGAGTGACGTCGGGAAAGCCACTTGAGGAAATCTTTGCTCGCTCGCTTGATTGTTATCAGCGACGTTGGCGACGCGTGAGTTGCACGTTTTAAGTGAGTTTGACGGTGTCTTGGTGCATCCGACGCAAAATCGGGTGTTAGGGTTCGAGCGGACAGGAGATATGTCGCCGCTTCCGAACTTGGACCGATGATGACACTTTCACTCAAGCATGCCGCCGGGCTGACCATCGCGAGACTCGTTCTCATCGCGATGATGTCGCTAATTGGGGGATCGAGTGGATGCCAACAGTTGCGGTTGCCCGCGATTGATCCGACCGGTGCCTGCGTGTTCGCGCCGCGACCGACGACGACGACGCTGGCGCTACCCGGGTCGGGTGGCGAGCGGTGCGGTTGTTTTGGTTGCCTCAACAAAATTGGTACGTGCTTCAAGAATCACAAGTTTACCAAGCCCGTATCGGCATTCCCCGAGCCCCTCGATCCGCCCGAGTGTGCCACTCCCGCTGGCGAAAAAGGCGGCTGTCTGGGCGGCGACGAAGTGTGTGTGCCCAGCCAAAATTGCGATGGTCAATGTGCGGCCGGTCCCCGTGCGGTGCTGATCGGCAAAGAGATCGATGCCACGTGCCCCCTGCATCTTCCCGAGCGTGGCAAACGCGGTTGCATCTTGCTCACTCCGCAGCGAATTGTTGCGCCGGTCGGCGGCGAAGTCGTGCTGCTCTCGGGGATCTGTGGCGATGACGGCTATCTTCAAGTCAATGAGTCACTCGAGTGGATGCTGACCAACGATAGCGTTGGCACGATCATTGACGTGGGAGACGATGAGCTCGGTGCGATCCATCGCTTCGCTGGTGCGAAACAGCCCGACAAACGGAGTCCGTCCTACGCGCTCGGTGTCACGAGCAGCAAGAAGCAATTGATCACTCGCGGTAACCTCAATCCACGCGACGATGTGTCGCTCGAGAAAGGGCAAACATGGGTCACGTTAAGCAGCCCCAGTGAGGGGACCAGCCGAATCACCGTGTTAGCACCGGACAGTGAATGCTGGGATCAACGCAAAGCTACCGCAACGATTTACTGGATCGATGCCCGTTGGCAGTTCCCCTCGCCTCAAATCGTCCCTGCCGGAACGCAGGTCGCGTTGTCCACGAGGGTCACGCGCAGTGAGGGCACTTTACCGGCGCGCGGTTGGCGCGTGCGCTATGAAATCATGAATCCCGAATTAGCGACGTTCGCGGGCGCCACCGGCTCGAGCGTCGTCGAAGTCAATGTCGACGATAACGGTCTCGCGCCAGCGACGCTGATTCCAACGCCCGGCAAGAGCGGTGTCGCGGCGATCAACATGCAAGTCATTCGTCCCGGCGGCGATCGCGACAACATGCCGACGATGACCATTGGCAATGGGCAAACGTTCGTTACTTGGAGCTCACCGCAGTTGGCGATTCGCGCCGGTGCCCCATCGACTGCAACCTACGATTTACCGGTCGAAATCGTGGCGAATGTTAGTAACCCTGGCGACCAGCCGGCTGAAAACGTCAAGGTCACCGTCCAGCTGCCACCGGGAACCGTGGCGCTGGCCGACAACTTGGCAAAGGTGTATCCGAACTCGGTTGAGTGGGATCTCGGAACGCTGCCACCGCAAACGCAAATTGATTTGTTCATGAGTCTGCCGCTCAAGGCTCCGTCGGAATTGATCTTCCAAGCACGAGCCAACAACGATTTGTTCGCGGAAGATTCGGTACGGATCGATGTCTATCGTCCGTCGCTGAGCGTGACCGTATCACCGGAGAAAGATCGTTACGAAACCGGGCAACCCGTGAACTTCCGTATCGCCGTCCTCAACACCGGTGACCGGCCGCTCGACAATGTGCGTCTCGAAGGACGAGGTGACGGCTCGATGGTCCATAACGAGACCGGCGGAAAGGTGATCGAAAACACCAAGACCGATGGACCGCTTCAACCCGGCGCGACATGGAATACCGCGGTGACCTTTGTACCGACCAATTCCGGCCGACGCTGCATCAACGTGCAAGCGACCGCCGATGGAGGTCAGCGTGGGATCGCCGAAAGCTGTGTCACCGTGATCAATCCGATTCCGCCGACACCCTCGTTGACGGCGACGCTTCAAGGTCGCGAACGCATTCCGACCGGAACCTCGACGATCTACCGTGCTCGCGTGGTGAATACTGGCGAAGTGCCGCTCAGCAATGTTCGCGTCGCGATGTCTTTCGATCCGCAGCTCACGCTGCTGCAAGCGACGGAAGGCAAGGACACCTCACGGCTCGGCCAGTACATCGTTTCGTGGAACATTCCGACGCTCGCTCGTGGCGAGTCGAAAGTGCTCGAAGGCGAGTTCGAGGCGACGCGGCCGAATCCGCGATCGCAAGTGGTGTTAACGGTCACGAGTGCCCAGGGCGCGGCCGCAGACGCCGATTTCTTCACCGAGATCTTCGCGGGCCCGCCACCGACTACCACACCCACGGCGCCACCATCCTTGCCACAGGTTCTTCCCACCCCGACGATCCCTCAGGGCGCCGCGCCTCAGCCGACTGTGCCGCCACGGACCCAGCCGGCTCAACCGAACGCGATACCAAATACAGGCCGAGGCCCACGTCTCGAATTGATCAATCGCGACAACCCCGTCCAAGTCGGTCGGCCAATTCGCTATGCACTGCGCATCTCCAATGAATCGGCGGAGATCGATAGCCGCGTCGGCATTCGTTTCAAGCTGCCCAGCGGCGTTCGCGTGGATAGCATCAATCAACGATTGAATCCCGGCGGCGTCGAGATCCAAGAGTCGGCCGGCATGATTTACTTGAGCGATATACGCACGATGCGACCCGGTGAATCGATCGACTACGACATCGTTTTGATCAGCAATCAACCCCAGGCGTTTGACCTCAACGTGGAAGCGATAAGCCAACAATCACCCGGTGGTGTCTCGGCCAGTGCATCGACTCAAGTCTTGCCCTAGGGAGGTTTCATTTCACGATCGTATCCGCGAAATCGAGGAATTTGTCCCAGTCGAATTGTTCAAGTCCATGTCCACCGCGGCGAATGTGGTAGCCAGACTTGCCCACGATTCGTTGCTGATCCAGCGGCGGCATCATCGATTCGTCGATACTGGATTCACCGAGCAACTTGAACACGGGCGCCGCCCCCACGAGTGACGAGTACTCGCCCTGGGGATCCGCCCAGAGATCTTCATCGGCGCTGGTGACGTAGACCGCTCGCGGCGCGACGAGTGCTACGAGTTGATGTTGATCCACGGGCAACTCGTTTTCGCGCCCCGCGAATTTTGCGAAGTTCGGTGTGAACCAGTGTGGAAAGCTGGACGTGATCCGGGCAACGGTTTCACCGTAGGCGCGACGCGATAGGGCCGCACCACCGCAGCCGGAATTATTGCTGTAGCCGATCGCGAATCGCGTGTCCTCACTCGCCGCCCACAACGCAGTCTTGCCACCGCGTGAGTGACCGACCACCGTCACGCGAGTGGCATCGATGGCGTCCACCGTCTGCAGATAATCGAGCACGCGACTCGCTGCCCATCCCCACGCCGACAAACTCCGCCACGCGTCATCCTCGGGCGCTTGTCCGTAAGCGAAAAACGATCGCACACCCGTGGAATATCCGTCCGCACGATCTGGATCCACATCCGACGTGAAGAAAGTCGCTGTTGCGTAGCCTCGATTCACGAGTGTTCGCACTGGCCAAAACGCATCGTGCTCGCCACTCGCCTTGTCGAGGGAAGCGAACTCGCGATTGTTGATCAACACCACGGCAGGGACTTTGCCGGTCGACTTTTTTGGAACGAAGATCGTGAATGGAAACGTGAAGCTCCGTTCATCGATTGTCAACACCGCCTTCATGCTGCGACCGATCGCTGTCCCCTCCAGCGAATCCGTCCGCTCCGCTTCCTGGACGAACTCGATCGCATACGAAGTTGTGGGTCGCCGACCATAAACGTGTTCGCGGAATAGTTCCATCAATTCCGGTCGGCGGATCGTCGACCACTGTTTGTCCGAAACGATCGCCGTCCCCTCGTTGGCGACGAGCGGATCGGGCAACACGTAGCTCGGGACCTTCGTCTCTTCATAATTGAACTCGCCGCGACTCTTCGACAAATTTGCCACGATTGCTGGGTTCGCAGTCCAAGTCGGATCGGACTCGTCGCCGTGGCTCACCCCGCTGAAGCACCCCCAACCGAGAACGGATACAACGACGACAAGATGGATCGAATGCGCCATGAAAGTGTTTCCTGAAGAAGACAAAGACGAATGGATACGGTGATGCGGCTACCGCCCAGTGATGACAGTCAACCAAAGCACCCCTAAGTTACCGCATCTAGCCGAGTCGTGCTGATTTCTCAGTACCGCGCTTTCTCGTGCTCCTACGCGTACTCCTACTCCGTCTGCAAAGTGGCATTCCTGCTCGATGGAGACGTGAGTACGAGTGCGAGTGGACCACGGACTAAAAGCTCGGGTTTGACTGAGCCTTCGTTTCCGCAAGTTTGCAACCAACCTAGGTCTTTCGTTCCTCCGCGCCGACCGCTTCGATGGTTTGGAGAATTGTGCCTGGGACTAACAAAAACGATCGCTCGACACGGCGTCCTCGTCCTAAACCGATCAAACATCAATCTCGACCAAGATTCGCTGATCGGAGCCCAAGAAATAGCATCCGAACGTCGCATATCGTCTCCTGGGCTGTACGTTTCAAAGAACGAGAAATTCGTTTTGGCAACTCCAGCGCAATCGAAGGCGACGCACATGAGTCTACGAATCCGGTGCATCAACAATCATCGCGAGCTCATCGCCCTCCGCACTGTCTGGGACGATCTCGCACCTTCATCGCCATTCCACAGCTGGCAATGGAATCTCGCTTGGGCGGACTCTTACATAAAATCGCCGCAGTACTACATTGTGGTCGCGGAGACTTCAGCCGGCGAAGTCCGCGGAATTGTTCCGCTCCGCCGCGAGATCTCGCGGCGTGACGGACGCACACTGCGATGGCTCGGAACGGGCGACGCTCGGCCGAATCGTTGTGGCATCCTCGTCGCTCGCAAGCACCAGGAAAGCGTTATCGAAGCGGTCGCGGAATGGCTCGCCGGTGCCGCTCGAGATCGAACGCTCGGATGGGACTCGATGCTGCTCGAGAATGTCGTCTGCGAGGATCGCCAGCTCGGCGCCCTCGCGACCACGCTCGAAACGCTCGGGATCATGATGCAATCCACGATTCAACAAGCGGGATACTATCGCTGCAGCTTGCCCGCATCCTGGGGTGTGGTCACCGCAAATCTGGGAGACCGCGTTAGCGAAGTGACACCGTTCGTCGCCAAGTCAGCCACCGAGTTTGCAGCGGGAATCGTCAATGTCATGGCCTTGCACCAGCAGCAAAGCCATCACGAGGGAACCGCCGGCCGATTCGTCGGCGGCCAATTCACGCGTTTCGTTTTACGACTCGCGCCCGAATTATTCGCACGCGGCGAATGCTCACTGCAACAACTTCAACTCGCGGGGCGAACGATTGCGGCTAGCCTAATTCTTCACAACGAACAGTCCGCGTTCTCGTACGTGACCGGTATTGATCCGATGCTTGCGCATCCAGGCCTTAGCTCGCTGCTTCGACATGAAACGCTCAAGTCATTGAGCGAAACCGGAGTTCGCAATCTTGAAACGTACGTCGATGATCGTTCGCACGAGAGTTTGCTCACCGGTGAAACCGTCATGACCAAAACCGTCCGTCTTGTCGCGCCAACAACAAACAATACGTTGTTCCACTCAGTCGCATCCTCGCATCGACCGGCGATGAGGATAGGACCAAAACCGCTCAGCACGAGCTTGTTGCCATAATCACGTGCCAGTGTCTCCCCGAGACGCTGCGGATTTGCGAGTCTCGGGGAGACTTACCTAC
>JBBSJZ010000131.1:0-12527 GCA_038256795.1 Pirellulales bacterium
CATCAGCACCACGCCGAGCGATGATATGTACCGTTTGGTGGACGTCGATTCGATCCCCACCGTGCTCGTCTACGACGCTGATGGCAAGCTCGTGAAGAAATTTGTCGACGCCGGCGAGACGGCCGGATTCACCTACGAGAAGGATGTATTGCCGCTGGTGACGAAACTGGTGAGCCGGTCGAGCAATGATTGAGGTGCTCGCTCGCGTCGAAGCTTGAATTCGAAAAACCTTGAATGCGAATCGGTCTCGACACCAGCTTCTGAAAGTTGCGAAGACTGAGGATCGGCAAGATCGCTTCTTCGGATTCGCCAGTGTGAAACTCTGTGACCCTCGTTCGCTCGTCGTCCTCGTGCTATTGAGCATGCCAGGCTTCGTCGGTGCACAAACTCCGGGACCACCGCTGGCGTTGTCTGCGGACCAGGCTCGTGATTCGGTGCAGTGGTTAGTGGATCTCGCAGTACTGCAATTGCCGCCGACCTACGAAGGCAACAAGCACTGGGACGATACCAAACGGGTTTGGTCGGGCGTTTCGGTCAAGCGAGACGGGCTGGAGCTGAAAACACATCGGCGGTTCAAGGACGTTCGGCACGGCCGCTGGGTCAAATACACCTTGACGCTTCCCAGGCGTGAGTCCGTTGGCGAGCCGCTCGCAGCGACTCCGACCACTTCGGTCGTGATTCACAGTGTCGAGCAAACCTCCGACTATCGCTGGCAAGTGTCCGGATCCGTCGTCACGCCTCTCGAATTCGACTGCCGGGTTGAGCGGTGGAACCTCGGGCTGCAGTGGTACAGCGTCAACGTGACTGGCCATCTGCGGGTTCGCATGGACTTTACCGCGTCCCTCTCGATGAGCGCCGACTACAGCGAGATTCCACCCGCAGTCGTCGTCGACCCCAAGATTGAGACGGCAACACTCGATTTGGAACATTTCGAGGTGGATCGAATCAGTAAGATCGGGGGCGACGTCGCCGATGAACTGGGTGACATTCTAGAAAAGGTGATCCGGGAAGTCTTTCTCGAGAAAGAGAACACTCGACTCGCCGAGCGGCTCAACAAATCGATCGACAAAAAACGAGAAAAACTGCGGTTCTCACTCACCACGTGGTTTGCCAAATGGCAGTGACGCGATGCGAAGACCGAGGCCGGAACGCGCACGAAAGTTCACACATTTTTGTTGCTGCGGAACTATCATCGAGCCCTCGACGTACGCTAAGCTGCGGGTGGCGCTTGGGTTTTCAGCGACCCGGCGTCGATTTCGCAGACGATTTCGCCCAACCAATCCTCGGAACCAGATCGTTGTCGCATTGGGTCGCACGACTGACGCTCATCGCCTACCTCGTTGGTGGATGGATCATCCCATCGATTCACCATCATGGTGGGCATGGCATTCATGGGCACGGGCATGGGCACACCGCGTGTGCGTCGGCAACCCATTCCAATGACACTCGTGGTGACCATGTTACCGGTCGCTCAAACGCTTGGACCGAGCCGCAAGTTTGCGGTCATGGATGCGAGCACTCCTCGGTGTCGACCCAAGACGAGCCCGCGACTGGGACCGGGACCCAGGCGTATGCCGCGTCGTCCTCAGCGGTCGAATCGCACGACTCCGACGCGTCGGGATGCGGTGGCTCTTGTGCCGTGTGTCTGGCGCGAACCTTGGCCTCCGAGCGTTTTTGCACGACGACCCTGTCGATCGCCATCCGCGTCGCCGAACGGGTCGAACTTCGCGACGCCAGTTCGCATCCATTGGATCTTCTCGGGCTCGCTCCGTCGCGTGGTCCGCCCGTAAGCGTTTGATTCCGGTTTTCTCCAATCAAACAATCTGCTTACTTGATGGTCACAATCATGCCTTTCCACGTTTCAATTCGATCGCTGCGCGTGCGCGGTGCGGCTGCTTTTCCTCGACTCACTCGTTCCGCTTTCACACTGGTCGAATTGCTTGTCGTGATCGCGATCATTGGCGTCCTGGTCGGTCTGCTTCTGCCGGCCGTGCAAGCGGCTCGCGAGGCTGCGCGCCGCATGTCTTGCCAAAACAATCTGCACCAAATCGGTTTGTCGCTGCACAACTATCACGGCATCTTCGATCAATTACCGAGTGGATGGATTGCCAGTGATCGCGACCACCACGAACCCGGCTGGAGTTGGGCTGCTGGCATTTTGCCGCAATTGGAGCAATCCGCCACTTACGAAAAGATCAACTTCGGGCTCGCCATCGAAGCGGACGCGCACGAGCAGATCCGTCAAACCTCGATCCCCGCATTCATTTGCCCGAGCGACGTGCTCACGCCGCTCTTTTCCATCGGCGAGGGCGAAGAGCATGAGGAAGAGCATGAGGATGAAGATCATGAACACGAGCACGAAGAGCATGACGGCGAGAATGTCGACGCGGGGCCTAACTTTCTTTTCCAAATCGCCAAGAGCAACTACGCCGGTGTCTACGGCACCGTCGATATTCACGAAGACCTCTACAAGGGTGATGGCCTGTTTTTTGGCAACAGCCGCATGCGGTTCCGCGATGTCTTGGATGGATTGAGCCAGACCGTGATGGTGGGCGAACGCAACAGTCGACTCGGCGGTTCGATTTGGCATGGCGTGATCCACGATGCCGCTGCGGCGCCCGCGAGAATCGTCGGCTCAGCCGACCATGCGCCGAACAGCCCGGTCGGGCACTTTGAGGACTTCAGCAGCTACCACGCTGCGGGTGCCCAGTTCATTCTGAGCGATGGTAGTGTGCGGATGCTGTCCCAGTTCATCGACTTGAAAGTTTACCAGGCGCTCGTGACGCGAGCCCAATTTGAAGTCATTCAGCACGGTGACTTTTAGGCCGATTACGGCAGCGACCATTTCCGTCTCAGCCACCATTCGCCAGTCATCGCGACGGCGAAGAGCGAGAACACGATCCAGCCGCTCACGGGCCCATCGCCCAATCGCAGTTTTTCCACGATTGGGACTTCCGCGCGGATGCGTCGCTTGCTGATTTCGTCGATCAACAATCGCAACTCATCGGGGCTGAACGAGGCGCCGCCGTGTGCGGCAGTGATTTCGGCAAGCTGCTTGAGGTAGACCGGGTCAGCCAGGGGTTGTTCGAGCTCGCGACTTTGATCGATCACTTGAAATCCGATCTCGGCCGCCGTCACGTTAGTATCCGGCGTCGCGTCCGCGACTCGCAATCGATACAAGCCGGGATCGAGATTGACGAGCTGTCCGGTAACGCTCGTGCCGCCGCTTTGCGTGATGACGGCGACCGGCTTGGCTTGGTCGTTCGCGTCGATCACGGTGGCGACCCAGCGCGGCGGGAGAGTGGACTCGTCCGCGAGCGGCAATGACGCGTTGAACGACGTCGCATCGGTGGACGCGAAACGTCTGGCGTCGAGCTCAAGTGCGATGACATCTTCGGAGCTCGCGTCGCGATTCAGCAGCCATAAGATGAGTTGTCGCCAAAACCGCCGATGCAGATCGCTTTGCCCGCCTCGCCACCATCGCCATGTCGAATCGAAAGCGACCGCCGCCGTGCGACCGCGACCGAATTCGCCGATCACGAGCAACGGATCTTCGCCCGGTGATTCGAGCAAGACTTGAACGCCAGGCGCGATTTTAGGTCCGGCGAAGCGGTTGGCGCCGAGCAGCGGTCGAGCAGCGGACCAACCGTCACCCGCGTCAACCACGATTCGCGTGATCGGGTGCGGCTGAGCAATTTTCACCGTGACTTCGCCCGCAAGTTGTCCGGCTGCGGCATCGTTATTGGACGGTGTCTCGTTCGTCGCGGCGCGTGGAATCGAACGATCGAGTTTGACGGGCAAAACTTCGGCGATCGCGGTCGAAGCGTAGCCGCCTCGCTCATACGCGTGGAAGCCACCGAGCGTGACCAATCCGGCGCCCTCCGCGATTCGCTCGCGGAGCATCGCGAGTTGTTTTTCACCCAGCGCCGCGGAATCCAAGTCACCAAGAAGGTAAACGTCATAACGGCCGGGCGTGAACAGCGGCTCGAGATCCACGGGCCAACGCGATGACGTATCCGAAGGAATCCACTGGTACGTGATGTCCAAGTCGGGGGACTGCGCCAGCGATCGCCGCAAATAGGTTTGTTCCAATCTCGGTTGTCCCTCGAGGTACAACACTCGGCCGCCACCCTCGCGCACATCCGCGAACGCAATTTGCGAATTGTTCGTGGTGATCAACTCACCCGATTGCGACTCGGCTTCCGCAACGAGCCGATAGTTGCCTGGCGGCGGGATGGTGATGGGAATCGAAAACGCGATCGTATCCAGTGCCTTGATCGGCGATGCGACTCGCTCGGCCGCGACGACGCGTTTGCCGTCGGGCCCGATCCACGTCAATCGCACGGGCACGGCGAGACCCGCGAGGCCTCGCGCGGTGAAGGTGAACGGGATCTCGACTTGATTTCCAGCGAACAATGAAAAACTTTCCGGCAACGACTCAATCGCCGCGTCACGCGCCGCCGATGCGTCTCCGGCGGCGCCGACGGGAACGGTCCACAGCGGAATGCCGAGCGAGTTAAGCGTCTCAGCAATCCGCAACGGGCCGCCGCCGCGAGTCGTTGCCGTTTGAGTGCCGTCGCCCATTAGCACGATGCCCGCAATCGGTTGCCCGGCGGCGACCTCGATCGCCGCCGTTGCCGCGGTTTCGAGATCCGTCAAGTTGCCATCCGGCACGATCTCGTCGAGCGAACTCGGGATTGGTGAGTCGATCGTAGCCGCCGTCTCGCCATAGGTGATCACCTTGATCTGCAATGAATCGTCGAGCGATTGCAGGGCGACCATCAACTCGCGATATGCTTCGCGTTGCCGTGTCCAGCGATCGCCACCGAAACCATCCGCCAGCGTCATGCTCCGTGATCGATCCAGCGCGATCACGAGCGACGCATCCGCAGGCCGTCGATCGCTGCGCACCAGCGTCGGTCGAAACGCGGCGAGCAGAAGCACGAGCGCAGCGGTGCAGCGAAGTGCGAACAAGATCCAGCGTTGCCGTGACGTTGTCGTCGGTGGCGTCACCAGCCAGATAACGGCCATGACGATAGCCGCGGCGACCCATGTCAACAGCGGAGAATCGAACATCGGCTCAAGTGAAAGCGATGTCATGCCGCCGACACCCTTTTTCCAGTGGGCTGACCGGCTGCCACAGCAGTACTCGATCGGTAGAATCGATTCGAGAGCACTTGCTCGAGAAGAAAGATGACGAGGGCGAGTAGCATTGCTGGCGACTGCAGCAGAATGCTTTGAGCTTGGCCGCCCCTCGATAAATCGATCGCGTCGATGTCGGTGACCACCGTGTACTGGTCCGCCCCGAACCAATCGACGAGCTGGCTCGGCTCGATTCGCTTGAGCACGACCAACCTTTCGGGCAAGTTCGCGGAGAAGCCAGCCTGGATCCCGTCACCACGTAGCCAATACGTTCCACTTTGATTGACCTCCGGAACGATGATGCTCGTCGCGCCGGGCTCAACGTCCAGCGGCGACGCACTGATTCGACGGGGCGAGAACAGTTGCACCCGCTGGATCGATTCCGCGGCGGGTAACGGGACGACTTGTGGCTGGCCAACGATCGTTGTCGCGGACTGGGCATCACGCCCGCTCACATAGCCGACGAGGCCTCGGACCAGCCAGAATGCGGGCCACGACTGTGTCCCAAATAATTGATTCCAAGATTGTGCTGGCCCGGCCAGTGCCGGTAGCGGCGTCGACATCACGAGGCAGCGACCTGGAGCGGATGTGCCCGTCGCCGGGATGACTCGTTCGACGAGCGCGGCATGGTCACTCGACGCGTACTGCATCAGCAGTGAATCACTGGGCGACAGCTCCAATTGCCAATACTGATAGATCGGATATTGGTTCCACGGCACGCCACCCGTCACGACTTCGAGCGGTGCCAACACGGGATGCGCCGGGCGAACGGATTGCAGAAACGTGCCCGGTTCCGCCGCCCGCCAGCGACGAACCAGATTCGGTAGCACCGCGTTGTTGATGGCGGCCGGTGCACCCCCGGTCGACCCCGCGGAGGGGCCGAGGCAGACCAGCAGCCCGCCACCACCCGCCACATAATCCGACAACTGCGGTCCCGCAAACGCTTGTGAAGGCGGGTCGACGAGTACCGCTGCGGCATAGTCGCGCATCCTCGTCGGCAAGAGATCCTCGTAGCCGATCAAGTCAACGGCATACTTCGCATTCGCGTCTTCCCAATCGAGCGGCGCGTTCACGGCGATGGCGAGCCGTTGCGTTTCGTCCGGCACGGAACCGACAATCAACAATCGCGTCGGTGCCAGCACTCGCACCGTGAAATGACATTCGTCATCCGGCGCAAACGCATCACCGCCGATGAGCCGGACGATGCCGTGGTGTGTACCGCTACCCAGCGGCGGAATCGTGAGCACGATCTCGGCGGATTGTCCCGATATCAAACGCACGCTGGTTCGGTCCACACTCTTGGTCGCCGGCAAAACCAAGGCACCATCGCGAACGAGGGGAAGCGAGGGATCGCTCTCGTAGAGCAGCATCTCGGCCGTGATGGCCGCCGCGTTGGTTGCGGCCGCGGCGGCATCGGACTCGGTGATGTCCAGTGACACGACCATCGACACCGGCGTCGGCGATTCGCGTGGCGGCGACGCTTCGGACAGACGAGGCAATCCGAGTCGCCGATTGAGTCCTTGAAACTCGGTCGCATCGATGACCGTTAATGCGACTGGCAATTCGGATTGAGCGATCGTGCTGCGGAGCGAGTTGGTATCAATTGCCCACGTGGATTCGGCGAGATCCGTGATCACGAACACGTGGCGATTCTCCAGTTCGCTCGTGCGCAGGAGGCGGATCGCGGCATCAATGCGAGCTTCCATCGGCGAGACCACTTCCAGCGGCGACAGCGATTCCGACTGGGTGATGGCACTGGCCATATCGATGGAGAACGACGCGGGCACGCCGCTGCGATCGAGAATGGCGATGCGGCTCGTCGGTGCGAGCCGGGCGATGATCTCGAGCGCGGACGCGATGTGACGCTCGAGGTGACTTTCATTGCCGGCTGACCAAGCGGACGTTGGCCCATTGTCAATCACGATCGCGATCGCCGCCGGTGCTTGTGAGTCGAGAAGGATGCTGGGGCCTCGCGCCGCAGTCGCTCCGCCCCAGATCGTCGAGAGCAGCAACGTGACGAGCGATGTGCCCAATAGCCCGAGTGACAATCGCTTCGATTGGCCACCCGAATGAGCCACCGCGGCCATCACGAGGAGCACGACGCCGAGCGTGACGAGTACACCGATCGACAACCAAGTCGTGGAAAGACTGCGCGAGATCGCGGGCCGCGCCAGCGTGACCGCGACCGCGGCCATCGCCAACATTCTCAGTGCCAACAACCACCATCGCCGCACCTGCAACCGGCTGCGATTGGATTGATAGCTCGTCGTCAGAAAACGGATCGCGGGGAACGGTACTGTTTTGGGTTCGCGTTTCGCGATCAGGTGCAGCACCAGCGGGATGGCCATCGCCCCGAGCCCGAACATCAGTGATGCGTTGAGGAACGTCATGATGGAGTTAAAACCGACTTTGACGTTGGATCAAGTATTCCGTCAGTGCGGTATCGAACGGCATGCTCGTGTCCAGCGGTACGTAGTCGACGCGCAGCCGATTGCATCCCTCACGATAGCTCTCACGAAAGGCTTCGACCTGCTCCAGGTAGTCGGCGCGATAACCGGCCGCGTCGACCGAGACCGCCGTGCCGTTCTCGGGGTCCTCGAACCGCATATTCCCGGTATACGGAAAACTCACTTCGGCTTCGTCCATGACATGAAACAAAATCACATCGTGACCGCCGTGTCGAAGTCTTGCCAGTGACGCGATCACTTCCGCCGGTTCCGTGAGCAGATCGGAAAAAATCATCACGAGCGAATGGTGCCTGAGCATCGAAGCGATTTGCGTGATGCAGCCCGCGATTTGCGCCGTCCCCTCAGGCCGGAGCCGTGACAAGCCCGCCAGCACGTCGCCGAGTTGCCCTCGTCGACTCCGCGCCGGTAACACTGCTCTCAACTTCTCCGTGAACGTCATCAACCCGACCGGGTCTTGCTGCATCGTCATCAAGTAGGTGAGCGACGCCGCCAGGCACGTCGCGTACTCGAATTTGGTCATCGTTTGGCGATACGTGAACCCCATCGAGCCGCTCAAGTCCATGACGAGATACCCGGTCAGATTCGTCTCGGACTCGAATCGTTTGATGTAGTACTTGTCCGTTTTGGCATACACGAGCCAATCGATCAATTTGGGGTCGTCACCGCGGTTGTACCGCCGATGTTCGCTGAATTGAACCGAGAAACCGTGATAGGGACTCGCGTGCAAACCTTGCAAGAATCCGCGCACGACCATCCGCGCTCGCAAGTCGAGCCGTTTGATTTGTTGAAGCGATTCGGGTGAGAGCGAACTAGCCATCGCCTAGGCACGCGTGCGTTTTTCGGGTTCGGGAGGCGGCACATCCTTGAGCAGTTTGGCGATGATCGCGTCGGTATCCATGCCCTCCGCCTGAGCCTGGAAATTGGTCGCGATGCGATGCCGGAGCACCGGTACCGCGATCCGCTGGACGTCGCCGGGGTCGATGGAAAAGCGACCATCCATCGCCGCAATCGCCTTGGCGCCCGCGATCAAATTTTGCCCCGCGCGGGGACCGGCGCCCCAGTCCACCAGTTCGCGCACGTACTCCGGTGCCGATTCGTCTGCGGGTCGCGTCGCGCGAACGAGTCTCGCCGCGTACTTGATCACGAACGGATTCACCGCCACGCTCGCCACCAATTTATGCACGTTCAAAATCGCCTTGGCCGATAGTACCTTGCTCACCGCTTGCGTTTCACCGCGAGTCGTTCGCGTCAAAATCTCTTCTTCCTCGCTGGCCGACGGATAGCCGATGCGAATGTTGAACATGAACCGATCGAGCTGGGCTTCGGGAAGCGGGTACGTCCCCTCCTGTTCGATCGGGTTTTGAGTCGCGATCACAAAGAACGGTTCCGGCAAGGCGTAGGTGTCGCGACCGACCGTCACCTGACGCTCCTGCATCGCTTCGAGGAGTGCCGCTTGTGTTTTTGGCGGTGTGCGGTTGATCTCGTCGGCCAGCAAGATGTTGGTGAAGATGGGGCCCTCGACGAAACGGAAATTGCGTCGCCCCGCCTCGTCTTCTTCCAGTACCTGGGTCCCGGTGATGTCCGACGGCATCAAATCGGGTGTGAACTGGATGCGTTTGAACGACACGTCGAGAATGTTCGCCAGCGTGCTCACCATCAACGTCTTGGCCAGTCCCGGAACGCCTTCGAGCAAACAGTGACCGCGGGTGAAAATCGCCGCCAGTAGTTGTTCGATCGTGTCGTTCTGGCCGACGATGACCTTGCCCAATTCGGCACGCATCGTTTGCTGGTGGTCCGCGAACTCGCGCAAGAAGTCGCCGAGATTGCGTGCCTTGCCCGGCGCAGAAGTGTTGCCCGCCGTGATGCCGGCGGGCGTGGCACCGGAGTTCGAGGTTCCGGGATTCGGAGCACCGGAACTCGAGGGATTGGGAGGTGGAGGAGGACCAGACATCATCGGTACGCGACATTCCTTTGCGAGCGGAGAAAGAGCAACTGCGGATGATGGCGGTAATCGCCAGCGATTCGGTGCGATCTATCTTACGCTGGTTCGGCCGCTCGCGAGACCCATCCAGATGCGAAGTAACGATGTCTCTTGCGAGCGACCCGGATCGGTGCACGGGACGTCTTGCACGTCCCCGTCCCCCACCCTCGGGGAAGACTCAATAGACCTTGCCCCGACGCGGGGTTCTGATATGCTCATGGGCTTTGCTACACCCCTTTTGTGGAATTTCTGGTGAACCGGCACAACCGCCGACGAAACTTGGAACTTTTGGAGAATTGACGACGTGGGAACAAAGAAGACTGGTAAGGGCCGACGAAAAGTCGGACGTAAAAAGCGACGCATGCGGGCGAAGATTCGTCACCGCAAGAAATAATTCGCGATAGATGGGTTAGCACGAGTGGCAGTTAGAACGAGTGCCAATCAGCACTCAGTGACGTTGACGGCCAAGCCGCCGCGTGATGTTTCCTTGTACTTGCTGCTCATATCCGCTCCGGTTTGCCTCATGGTGCGAATCACTTTGTCGAGCGAGACCCGATGATCCCCGTCCCCACGCAGCGCCAATCGGGCTGCGTTGATGGCCTTGATGGCTCCCATGGCATTGCGTTCGATGCAGGGGACTTGGACGAGGCCACCGATGGGGTCGCAAGTCAGCCCGAGGTTGTGCTCCATGCCGATCTCGGCTGCGTTCTCGACTTGAGCGACCGTGCCGCCGAGTGCCTCGCACAGGGCCGCTGCCGCCATGCTGCAGGCCACACCCACTTCGCCCTGGCAGCCCACCTCCGCGCCAGAAATCGACGCGTTGAGTTTGTAGAGAATTCCGATGGCACCGGCAGTCAACAAGAAGCGGACGATCCGATCGGGATCGTTGACGCCTCGCATTTCAACCAAGTAATTCAGGACTGCGGGGATGATTCCCGCTGCACCATTGGTCGGTGCGGTGACGACGCGGCCGCCCGCCGCATTTTCTTCGTTAACAGCGATCGCCCACATGCTAACCCAATCCATCGCAACGAGCGGATCTGCGGCATTCGATTCGGCACTGGCTGCAGCGAGTTTGCGATGGAGTGACGCGGCGCGGCGCTGGACTTTCAAGCCACCCGGCAAGACGCCGTCACGTTCGCAACCGCGCTCGATGCACTGCTTCATCGCTTCGTAAACACGCATCAATCCGCTGCGTGTTTCACGCTCGTCACGCCAACAAGATTCGTTGCGAAGCGTCATCTCGCTAATGCTCAGTCCCGTCTCACGCGACATCGCGAGCAAATCATTTCCGCTCCGATAAGCCAGCGGGCGGGTGACTTGCGGCGACGAAATCTGGTCTTCGTTGGCTGATTTTTCGTTGACCACGAAGCCGCCACCGATGCTGTAGTAGGTTTTCGTGAGCAACTCGTTGCCGCCGGCATCGTAGGCGAAGAACCGCAGTCCGTTGGGGTGCGCCGGCAACGACTCGCGGCGATGAAACAACAGGTCACGCTGTTCGTGAAACTCGATCGTTCGCTCACCGAGCAGATTCAACGAGCGAGCCGTTCGTATCTCCTCGACCCTCGACGCGATGCTGTCGACATCAACCGCTTCGGGACTCTCGCCGGCAAGACCGAGCAGCAGTGCGACATCGGTCCCGTGGCCTTTGCCGGTGAGTGCGAGCGAGGCATAGAGATGGACCTCGACGCGCTGGGCGAGTTCGAGAAGGTGGCGCGATCGCAAGTGCTCGGCGAACCGTTTCGCCGCCCGCATCGGACCAACCGTGTGCGAGCTGCTCGGTCCAATTCCGATCGTGAACAATTCGAGGACACTAATTTCAGTCGACATGGGAGGCGGGATTTGATTCAAGGATGGTGTTCCAGGCATGGGGACTTAGCTTACGTCCGGGCGTCCCGGGGCGGTACAGCAACGATTCTTATTGACCCGGCAAAAGCCGTTGGGTTATTCCAAGGCATCACTAATCCATCCGAATGGTATGCCCCGCGATGTCCAAGACGATATTTTTCTCCGTTGGCGAACCGAGTGGAGACCAGCATGCGGGGCGGCTGATTGCCGAGCTGAGTGCGGTGGCTCCGCAGATTCAGACACGTGGCTTTGGCGGCGAAGCAATGGCAGCGGCCGGTTGTCGGCTCGATCGTGACTTGACGCGTCACGCGGTGGTCGGATTGATCGAAGTGCTACCAAAATTGCGAGAATTTTTTCGGTTCGCGGACGCCGCGGAAGACGCCTTCAAGACGGGCGACGTCGATGCCGTCGTGCTCGTCGATTTCCCAGGCTTCAATTGGCACATTGCCAAACGCGCGAAGCGGCACGGCGTACCGGTGTATTACTATTGCCCGCCGCAACTCTGGGCCTGGGGCGGATGGCGGGCGAGGAAAATGCGGCGGAGCGTCGATCATGTGCTATCGGTGCTGCCCGTCGAGCACGAATACTTCACCAGTCGCCAGATCCCGAGCACGTTCATCGGTCACCCGTTCTTTGACGCGGTCGCGACCAAGCCTCTCGACACGCGCACGATCGAGCGACTCGAGGGGATGGCGAAACGACATCAATTGGTCGCGGTCCTGCCGGGCTCGCGCGAGCACGAGGTCCGTCGAAATTGGCCGATCATGCTGGCCTCGATCCGCCAGCTCGCCGAGCGTCATCCGGGCACGCGATTCTTGGTGGCGGCGTACCGCGACAGCCAATGCGTTTGGTGCCGGGACCAGCTCAACGATGCCGATCGAGGATTGCCGATCGACTTCTTTGTCGGTCGCACGAGCGAAGTCATCGAGGCGGCACACTGCGCGATGATGGTGAGTGGCTCCGTGAGCTTGGAATTAATGGCGCGACGAACTCCCGCAGCGGTCATTTACCGCGTCGGTCGGTTTCTGCACGCGTTCGGTAGCGTCATGATTGGCGTCGATTCATTGACGCTGCCCAATTTAATGGCG
>JBBSJZ010000132.1:0-12520 GCA_038256795.1 Pirellulales bacterium
ATTGCCATCTCGGGACACGTTTGGGTTGACAATGATCTGGACAAAATCCGTGAAGCCAATGAGTCGTTGCTTTCCGGAGTTGCGATGGCATTGTGGCGACGCGACACGAGCGGCAAGAACGTCGATACCGGCTTCCGAGCGGTCACCGACAATAACGGCTACTACGAATTCGCCAAATCGCTCGGTTTGGCACCGGGAACGTATCGAGTGGTTGAGTCGCAACCCTTGGGATATCTCAGCGTTGCAGCAGTCCCAGGGACGGTGAGTGCGACTGCGACCGGTCGCGCCGAGTCGTTCGACATCTTGACTGAAATCGAAGTTCCCTTGGGCGATACATCCGCCATCAATTTCGACTTCGCCGAAGCCCAACCCGCGTCGCTCGCGGGACATGTCTACCGTGACGACAATGACAACGGCGTTCGCGATCCCGGTGAAGTCGGGCTCGGAGGCGTTCGCGTCCGTTTGGTGCCGATCGAGACGCTCGCGCCTCAAGAGCCGATCGTGATCGCGACGAGTGCGGACGGCTCGTATGTGTTCCCAAGCATCATGCCGGGACGTTACGAAGTCATCGAACTCGATCAACCCCTCGGACTCGCCGACGGTCGAGATGCGGCGGGGACCGTTGATGGAACTCGGATCGGTGTGGCCGATGAACCCGGGGACGCGATTCGAGGGATCACCCTGAATGGTGGTGCGCGCGGGATCAACTACAACTTCGGCGAAATACCGCTCGGCTCGCTCGCCGGATTCGTCTACTTGCTCGCGCCCGGCACCGATTGTGACGGGGTCCACGGCGCAGCCGGTAACACGCCCCTTCCCGGCGTTCGCGTGGTACTCGAATCCGAAGCTGGACAACTCATCACCGAGACCGTGACCGACGGAAGCGGTGCGTACCAGTTCGGTCAACTGACCAAAGGAACCTACCGCATTCGGGAATACACACCCGACGGATTGATCGACGGTCGCTCGATACCGGGACGCATCCGTAGCGTTGTGGTGGGCCAGTCCGTCGATGGCGGACTGATCAACCGCATCACGATGACCGCTGGTGGAATCGGCACGGAGTATAATTTTTGTGAAGCGTCGCCGGCATCGATTCGAGGCGTGGTGTATCACGACGCGAGTAATGATGGTGTTCGTGATGCGAGTGAAACGGGCATTCCCGATACGTCGCTTTCGCTTGTCGATCCTGCGGGCAATGTCATCGCGACCACGAAAACGAATAGCGAAGGGCGCTACGAATTCAAGAACATCGTTCCCGGTGACTACACGATTCGCGAACTACAACCCGCCGGATACTTGGACGGCATCGACACACCGGGCACCATCCGTGGAACCCGTGTCGGTCGTACCGGTAATGATGGCGATTCCCTCGTCTCAATCGGGCTGAAACAGGGCGACGTCGGTATCGAATACAACTTTGGTGAATTGCTCGGCGCTTCGCTCTCCGGTCAGGTCTTCATCGATCTCGATGAAGATTGTGAGCGAGATGCGAACGAGCTACCGCTCGCCGGCGTGAAAATAGAAATCTTCGCTCGCGATGGCAAGCTCGTCGCGACGACGACGTCCGACGCCGACGGAAGGTATCGTTTCGAGAATCTACCGCCGGGTGAATACTCCGTGGTCGAGACCCAACCCGAAGGCTACTTCGAGGGCGGCGCCAAAGTCGGCTCGGCGGGCGGTCAAGCCTCCGGCCCCAATCGCATTGGCACCATCGTGCTGGCGAGCGCCGAAGTCGCGGTCGATTATGATTTTTGCGAGCGACCGCCGGCCGAGATCTCGGGATTCGTGTTCGCCGACCGTGACCGAGATTGCGAATTTGACGCCGATGAGCAACCGATCGCGGATGTACGCGTTGAGCTCTACGACTCCACTGGAAAACTCGTCGCGTCGGCAAGCACGGACGCGACCGGACGCTATCGCTTCAGCAATCTGACGGCGGGAAGTTACACCGTCCGTGAAATCCAGCCGATCGGTTGGCTGCAGGGTGGCCAGAAAGCCGGAAGCGCCGGTGGCGACGACTCGCTACCAGATTTCATTTCTCGCGTTCCCATCGGCTGGGGCGATCGGCTGACACAATACAATTTTTGTGAGCTCGAACCGGGATCGATCAGCGGCACGGTGTACGTCGATCTCGATGCCGATTGCGAACGTGATGAGAACGAACCCCCACTCGCGGGCGTTCTCATTCAATTGCGGGATGCGACGGGCCGAGTGGTCGCGGACACCCAAACCGATGCGGAGGGTAACTACCGTTTTACAGATTTGGGGCCGGGCGAATACCAGCTTTTCGAGCAACAACCGAGCGGCTATTTCCAAGGCGGTCAAACCGTCGGCAGTGGTGGTGGCCGCGTGCTTGGTGACGACTTGCTCGGCCTGGAATTACAGGCCGGCGCTCACGTCACGAATTATGACTTCTGTGAACTGCCACCCTCGTCGATCTCGGGTCGTGTCTGGAAAGAAGCGGATCTCAATCGCACCTTCGATAACGGCGAAGTGCCCATCCCCGGCGTCCTCATTGAATTGCTCAATGGATCCGATGTCGTGGTTTCACAGACCCGCACGGACTCACTCGGGATGTACCACTTCGACGGACTCGCGCCGGGAGTTTACGGTGTTCGCGAGACTCAACCGGTGGGATTTTTCCACGGGGGACAAGTGATCGGTTCGCTGGGCGGTCAATCCACCGTTGACGACTTGATCTTCGGTATTCCACTCGCCGGCGGTGTCAGTGGCGTGGAATACAATTTTCCCGAGGTGCCGCCCGCCACCATTTCGGGCTACGTCTTCCAGGACGGTGACTCGCTCGTCTTGGACAAGACGCCTGATCCGAAAGACTTGCGCCAGTACCGAGACGGCATTCTCACACCGGACGACAAGCGACTCAGCCAAGTCGTCCTTGAACTTCGCAACGTGCTCGGCCAGCCGTTCACGGCGGACCGAGCGCTTCCGGGCACGTATGCGGACGGGGTGATTCGCGTCACCACCGACGCAAACGGCTACTACGAATTCACGGGGCTTCGTCCAGGCAACTACAGCGTCTACGAAATCCAACCGCTCGACTACATTGACGGACTCGATGTTGCCGGATCGACAGGCGGTACTGCGGTGAACGCGGCTGATCCGCCACTCAACGAAGTGGACGCGATTGCGATCCAAACCTTGGCCTTGAGTGAATTGACGGACCCTCGCAACGACGCGATTTTGTTCATCGCGGTGAACGCGGGCACGGTGAGCATCGCCAATAACTTCAGCGAAATTATCGTCGTCGCGCCACCGGTGTTGATTCCGCTTCAATTGGCGTCGAAGCCAGAAACGCCCAAGGTTTATTCGCCGATTGAGACGTTCAATCATCCGATTCGAATCGTCGGCTACGCATCACCACTCACTTGGCGATCCCCGATGCAGGCGGATGACGAGTGGGCGGTGACGTGGCACTTGAGCGTGATCAATGGTGGTTTTCCAAGTCGCGGCGCGAGCGATGATCCGGTGATGAAGCTTGCGGGCAGCGTGCAAGTACAGGCGGCTTGGGACAACGCAGATCGCTCCGGTGGCCGATGGACGCTTGCGGACCGTCGTGGCAATCGACTGAAGAAGTCCGACGGCATGCGACTGGGCCAAGAAGACGCTCTCGCACTCGCGGGTGACTTCGATGGCGATGGTACCGACGAAGCGGTGCTGTTTGTCGGCGGCATGTGGTACGTCGACTTCAACGGCAACGGATTGTGGGACGACGGGGATTTATGGATCCGCCTGGGTACAGCCCTGGATCGGCCAGTCGTCGGTGACTGGGACGGTGATGGAAAAGACGATATCGGCATCTTCGGTCGCCAATGGCACCGAGACCAACAACGCATCAAGCAGGATCCGGGCCTTCCCGATCCCGCGAATATGCGTCGTCGCGAAGTGAACAAGCATCAACTCGTCGGCAACGAGAATCGTGGCGAAGACCGCCAGCGATTGATGAAGCGAGGTAACGATGGCGTGCTTCGCGCCGACGCCGTCGATCACGTGTTCAAGTACGGCGAGCAAGTCGATACGCCGTTGGCGGGCGACTGGAACGGTGACGGTATTGACCAAATCGCAGTCTTCCGAAGCGGTCAATGGTTACTCGATACGGATGGCGACGGTCGCTGGACCGAAAATGACACCCAAGCGGATTTTGGTCGCCCCAGTGATGAACCGATCGTCGGCGACTTCAATGGCGACGGCATCAACGAGATCGGTGTCGTTCGTGGCGACCTTTGGATCATCGATACCGATGGTGATCGCCGCATCACCGGCAACGATCTGCAGATCGAGGTGCCTCGATCCAGCCCCCGAAGCCAACCCATCGTTGGCGACTGGGATGGCGATGGCAGCGATGAACCCGGCTACTACGACTATGGGACGTAATCGACCAACCGAATCAATCTCGGAATGAAGGCCCGCAGCGCCCGGGAGCGATGACTAATTGCACGCTTGACGGAGAGATCCAACTCAGCAAACGTGCGGTGATACTCAGGAATCACGAAGAGCGGATCGTAGCCGAAACCGGCGGACCCCGAAGCCGCGCGGGCGATCATGCCACCGCACGTATCATTGGCTTCGAGACGTACATGACCGTCCGGATCCGAGAGGCACAGGTAACAGTTGTACTTGGCTCGTCGCCGCTCGTCGGGGACGCTGGCCAGTTCCTCGAGAAGTTTGGCGTTGTTCGCGGCATCGCTGCGCTCCGTGCCTGCATAGCGAGCGGAGTACACACCCGGTCGTCCGTCGAGCGCATCGACGCTGAGTCCGCTATCTTCCGCCAACACCCAACGCCCAAGGTGTTTGGCTTGCTCAGTCGCCTTGAGTGCGGCATTCTCGGTGAACGTCGTCCCCGTCTCATCCACATCGATCGCTTCGGGAATCTCGGCGAGGGACGTCAAGCGAATCCGATCGCTAGGCAGCAACAACTTGAGTTCGACAAGCTTTTTAGCGTTGTTGGTTCCGAGGACGAGATCGAACATTTACTTCATCCCGAAGGTTGAATTGTAGAAGCTTCGTTTGGTCGCCTTGGGGACTGCGATTGGCGTCGGCTTGACATCGTAGGGTATCATCGCAATGTGGTTCGCCGCGATGCCTTGCCCGTACTGGTGCGCTACTTTGGAATTGAATGCACTGTACTCTTGCGCGACCGATCGGATCGCGGGGTCATATTCGAAGTCGCCTCCGGGCAATTCTCGGCCCAGGGTATCGAAGCTGCCAACGGTAACAATGGACCGCGTACGGTCGTGGAATTGATAGGCGTCGACACCCTGAGCACGTAACTCGCGAACCATCTTGTCAGCGTCGGCGGCATACTTGTCCATCCGCTCACTGCTGGGCTCGAAGTTGGAGTTGGTGGCCGCACTAACGAGCTTGCCCATGCCTTCGAATGTCTTGACGACGACGGTGAACTTACCTTCGCAATCGAGCAAACTATGTGACTTGTCCTCGTTCAATTGACGCACGAACGAGTCGACCTCGGGTGCGTCAAAGTAGTCATCGGGTAACATGGGATTGCGAGTCACGAACGCACCAGCCATCGGGCCCTTGGACTTGTCAGCCTTGCGATCAGCGAATCGTTGATGCATCGCCTTGAGCGTCGTCACGGGGTTCGTCGTCGCGGTCTCCGCCGCAACCTCGGCGGCATCGGTCAACACCGACGGCTTTGCAACCTTGATCGCCGCGAGATCACGGTCGATCGCCGGGTGTTCGACCGTATCGTATTCGCCCACCAGCACCGCGTAGGCTTCATACTCGTATTGGTTCGCGTAGCGGAGTTTTTCTGCAAGTTCGACTCGCTTGCTGACTTTGCCGGTGAAATCAAAGTGTTCATGGTGGATGAAGGCGGGAAGCTTCATATCGCGACGGATTTCTAGAGCGAGCCGCTCGGCGCGTCCTTTCGCTCCCTCACCGGCAAAGTTGGCGGCCAAGATCATCCAAGGCCCATCCACTTCCGTTAACTCATAGGATTTGTTGACTTTCGCCTCAACCCCTCGGCGTCCGAACATCTTCCAGAGGCTCGGCCCATCGCCCAGTGCTGGGGCGGCTGTGGCAGCAAGCAACAAAAAACAGGTCACAGGGCGGAGGATCATGGCAATACTTTGTCCGAGTAAATCGCGAACAGGCGTGAACCGTTGTACGACTCGTTCGCCCGAAAACTTTTCCGATTCGGACCGGATACCAAGATTTTAGGTGATGGGGAAAGAGCGATTGTTCGTTTCCAGGCTTCCGCCGCTCCTGGATGCATCCCTTCGTCCACCCGTCACTAAACGCCCCCAACCACCGTGAACTGCGTCGTCGCACCGGCTGGCTTGGTGATTTCCGCCGTCACCGACTGGACTTTCCCCGACGACTCGATAATGAAGTAAAGCGTATGTTTGCCTGCCGGCTTTTCGACCGTTTGAACGCCATTACTCGCAATCGATTGACCATCAATCACCAACTGGACATCGGTCTGGCTCGCCAACTTCGCACCGATCGGCCCTGGGACCACGACATCGATGTCTCCACGCAAGATCAACATCTTGGGGACGGAAGCGAACGCTTGCCGCGGCAAGGTGCCATCGACGAGTGCGTACACGGTTGTCCATTTTGACGCGTCAATCTTCTCCAGCTCGCCCTCGAGTTGGCCTTCGCCGAGTCCCGCCAAGCGATTCACTTCCGCTTCATCGGCAAGGTACTGGTATCGCTGCACCGTGGGTCGGCTATTGACGACAAAGTCACCGGGCTTACCCAGCGCGGCGAGGAACGCGACTACATCAACGAGTTCTTGCTCGGTCATCAAGTGATGCAGTCCTTCCGGCATGAGCGACTTGCCTTCGGCCTCCGCTTCAATGTCATCGATCGGCACGATGGTCTCCTTGCCCTTGTCGTCGCGAAGGATCAACCGTTGATCGTCACGATCGACCTTCACGCCGCGGAGAATCTCGCCATCGACGGTGACCACGTTGAGGGTCAGGTACGCTTCTTTGATTTGCTTACTCGGTAGCAGGATACTATCGAGCAAGTATTCCGTCGGGCTGGTCACACCGACGCCACTGAGATCGGGGCCGACATTGCCGCCGGCGCCGGAGAGCACGTGGCACTGGACGCAATTCAATTCCGTGCGTCGATAAACCCATTGTCCCACGTGCGCGTCACCGGACGAGTCGATCCGTTTGATCAATGCCGTGCGTTCTTGCTCCGTCAATTCTTTAGCGGGTCCGCCAATACCGGCGGCCTGGCTCAAGAAATCGGTGAAGCCGGGACCGTCTTGGCCACTGGCGTACATCGATCGCAACAACAACTTGGCCACATCCGGCGACAACGGTTCGCGACTCGACTTGAGCTTGCCAAAGACGTCATTCCAGCCACCGTCGGCTGCGAAAATCTCGTCGGCTGCCGCGACCAATAACTCATAATCGCTGGCATCAACACCGGTGGCAATCGCCTGGCTAAGCGCCTGGGTCGCTTGACCCCGTGACACGGATGCGAGCGATCGAGCGAAACGCAATTTGACGCTTGCGGGCAGCACCGTCCGCAAAACTTCGCCTCGGAAATCACTTCCCGATGGCGTGCTGAATGAGGCGATCGCGTCGAGCGCCGCATCAACGGCGATACCAGGAGAGGAGGCGTCGAGCACGGCCTCGCGCATGATCGCGGTGAGCCCCTCGAGCTCCCACTGCTGGGACATTCGCGCGAGCGAAACGAGCAGCGAGCCATCGCCCGCCTTGCGAGCGATACGGTAGCGTGAGACGGCAGCTTCGACATTCACGGGCGCCTGGATCTTTTTGGTCTTCGCCGTTCCGAGCACCTGCTCGAGAGCTTTGGATGCCGTGTCCGATTGGTAGGGGCCTGCGAGAATCGCGTCCGCAATCTTGGCGAGTTGAGCCGCGTCGGCCTCACGAACGGCGAGCCCGGTCATTTGAATGAGTTGTCCATCGGCCACTTGACCACTGGCGAGTTTCGCCAACAGCGCTGAATCACCACCCGCCTTCGTGCCACCGCGCCGATCGAGGGTCGTCGTTGTTTCAGTGATCACGTAGTTGAGATAGTCATCGAGCGGCAATGACAACGCGGCACTAACGATTTCCCGTCCTTGATCAGCATCCTCGAAAAAACTGGCTGCCCGAACCGCTTCCAATCGCACACGGGGATGATCGTCCGATGCCAAGTTGAGAAGCATCTCGGTGCTGCCATCGACGCGGTCCCGCCAATAACAAAGCACTCGCGTCGCTGCAGCACGCGCTCGCGCATCGGGACTGGCCAGCAATCGCTTCAGCACATCGGCTCGAACCAAATCATGATTCTGGAGCACCCACAAGGCTTCAAGCCGCAAGTGTTCGGCGGCTTCGTCATTACCGTCAATCCCGGCGAGCCAGGCATCGACCGCAGCCTCGACTTTCTCGGCGGGGTGCAATCGCAGCTCACGGCGAGCGAGCTCACGAACGATGTCGTCGTAACGACCGAGCAGCGTCAGTAGTTCCTCGATCGAAGCGCCCTCGATCTTCGGAATCTCCAGCAATGGTTTGTTCTTGTTGCGAACGCGCCAGATCCGACCGTGGTGCTGATCACGTTTGGGATCACGCAGATTGTGCTGCATGTGGCCAATCAAGGGGTTGAACCAGTCAACGATGTACAACGCACCATCGGGACCAAACTTCATGCCGATGGGACGGAAGTTCGTGTCACGGCTCGAGACGAGTGGGTCGACCGGGTCAGCTTTGAACCCCGATCCCTCGTCGCTAACTTTGTATTGGAGCGTCCCCAGAAACCCGATCGTGTTATTGATAATGTAGTTGCCTTGCGTGTTCTCCGGGAACTGGCTGCTACCGACGATCAAGCAATGCGCCGTCGGACGCCACTGCTTTGTCAAGAATTGTTTCAATTGACGATGCTTATGCGGATAGACGACGTCACCGGAGAAAGCGGCGGCAAAATAGTTCGCGCCGCCCGATGCATCCGCCACGAAGTCCTGGCCCCAAGAATCGAACGTGTGACCCCATGGGTTAGCAAAGTTGTAGGAAACGTAAACACTGAAACGCTCCGTCAGCGGTTCGTAGCGGAACACGGCGGCGTCCTTCACTCGCTCGGGTCCGTAGGGTGTTTCCACTTGCGTGTGGTGGAAGGTCCCTTCTTGCATGTACAGCTCACCACCGGGGCCCATCACAAACGCGCTGATCGAGTGGTGCGAGTCGGCAGAATCGAAACCGTGCAGAATGAGCTCCCGCTCGTCAGCCACATCGTCGCCGTCGGTGTCTTTCAAAAACATCAAATTCGGTTGCTGGGAAACGTACGCGCCCCCGTCGGCGAGCACGATACCGATGGGCAGGTGCAAGCCATCGGCGTACACCGTTTGCTTGTCCGATTTCCCGTCACCCGTGGTGTCTTCGAGAATCAAAATCTTGTCGTTGACGGGAGTCCCGGGTAGATACTGGGGATAGCACGGTGTGGTCGTGATCCACAAACGTCCGCGCGCATCCACATCGATCGCCACCGGGTTCATCAGATCCGGAAAGTCGACCTCCGACGCCACGAGATCGATCTCGAAACCGTCTGCGAGATCGAATAATTGCTTGCTCTCTTCGGGAGTGTGGTAGACCGGTTCCTCGGCGACATTCGAAGCGATCGGCGACAAGTCGCCCGTTTGTGAATCATCGATCGAATCCGAAACGGTCTCGCCACTCGCGATCTTCCAGATCCGTTGATCACGCACGGCGATCATTTTGCGAAGTTTGGCGAACTCCTCGGGAAAGTTAACCACGCCGTAAGGGTTCATGCGTCCGCCGTAGACGTAGTACCCGTTGACGCTGCGATAGTCGTAGTAAAATTGTTTGTCCTTTTCCGTAACGGCTCGACGCAGCGTCTCGAGTTGATCGAGCTGGGGCGCGTCATCGTCGCCGAATAATGCCACATCCATCACCGACGCGAGTGCTGCGTTACCCGCCGTGTTGAGGTGAATACCGTTGATCGTGAGCGGCTCTTTCGCTCGCTCCATGATCGGCTTCATCGAGGTGTAGAGGTCGACGAACCGGACACCCGCTTTTTCGCATTCTTCCGCCATCACGCGGCTATAAATTTCGATGTTCTCATTCGTCGATACGCCATCGGGCAGGGAACGGTGATGCAAATTCTCGTGCGGGATCGGTGAAAACACGACCATCGCCGGATCGCTCGTCGCTTGCTTGGGCGTATCGACGAGAAACTGGGCGAATCGCTCGCGGAAATCGGCAAGCCCGTCCGGACCGGCGAACGATTCATTGAGCCCGAACATCGCGAGAATCACATCCGGTTGATGATCGCTGAGCCGGTGACCGTGGTCGTCGAAGTTGGCGCTCCGTGGACGAAGGTCGATTTCGTCAGCGGACCATCCGAGGTTCCGCAGCACGAGATTCTTGCCAGAGAAACGCTTTTGCAGCAGCGTCTCGAATGCCCCATCATGCTGCATCCGCTCAGCAAGTGTGTTGCCAATGATGACGATCTTATCGCTCTTGGCGAGCTCCAATGGCGAGGACGGTGCAGCCGCCTCCATTGCCGAAGGACACACGACAAGGAGTGCAAGAGTCGAGAACGCGAGCCATTGAAAACGCATGGATGCAATTTAAATTCAGGAGGATGCAGCAAGGGGGAAGCATCATCGGCCATGAGTGTGTACCGATGACGTAAAAGTGGCCAAAGTCGGAGGCAAGTCGGCGCCTCAGGCGTATTCACGGTCCTTGATCAAACCGGGCATGGGGATCGGGTAGGTTCCATCCGCCTTGGCGAGCAGCGGTGACGGGCTATCGAACGACAACTTGTCGATGCCGGGACCGAGTTCGTGCCCATTGTTAAGGAAATCCTCGAGTTCCCACTCTTGGCCCGTGTGTGCCGCCATGCGGCCCATGGACGTTACGGCACTCGCCATCACGCCGCGTTCGACTTCGTTGTACGCTTCATCGCCGCGAATCGCGGCGACGAGATCGACCCATTCCAAGCGGTACGGATTCGGTTCGGGTTGCGGAAACGCCCACGACAATTTTTTCTTGTCAATGTTCTGGCCAATGTACGTACGGCTCTTGGCGGGTGTGTGTGACGCGGTCGAGATCACGGCCATGCCCTTGCTACCGTGAGCGTAGCTGGCGAATTCGCTCTTGCATCCAGGTACCGTTCGTCCATCGACAAACAACTTCGCACCGTCCTCGAACGTGTACTCGATCGCGTAGCTATCGAAGTTTTGGTCGATGTATTCGCCACGATAATGACGGCCGCCAATCGCCATTGCCTTCACGGGCCAGGCGTTCTTCATCCAACACGCCTCGTCGATGTTGTGGATCAAAAAGTCGCTCACCGCGCCACCGGACAACCACAGGAAACCATGGAAGTTCTTGATCTGGTAGAGCAGCTCATTCTCGCCCGCCGGCATCGGGCTAACGAACGCCGTTGCGGTCGGTCCGGCTAGGCGGTAGGCACGAAGCATGTTGACTTCGCCGATCTCACCGTCCTGGATCCGACTGAACAATTCTTGGCGTCCTTTGCAGTGGCGGCACATCAAACCGACGCCGACCTTCAGATTCTTGTCCATCGCGGCCTTGTTGATCTCCAACATTCGCAAGCTCGTCGGCCCGTCAATGGTCACGGGCTTTTCCATGAACACATTGAGACCCTTCTCGATCGCATACGTGTACTGGACCCAGCGGAAAGCGGGCGGCGTCGCCAAAATGACAATATCACCAGGCTTCAAACAATCCATCGCTTGTTTGTAGGCATCGAAGCCGACGAATTGACGCTCTTCAGGCACATCGACCTTGTGTGCGATCTCTTTCTCATTCTTGATCAGGTTGAGCTTGCCCGACAAGTTACCGGCGAAGACGTCTGCCATGGCGACGAGTTTGATCGGACCGTTGTCAACATAGAGTGCGTCGACGGCGGCGCCGCTGCCACGGCCACCGCAACCGACGAGCGCGATTTGAATCGTGTTGTCTTCCGCGGCATGAACCGCAGGCGTCATCACCGAGGTCGCGAGGGTCGTCGCAGCGACTGCGGTACCACTTTTTTTAAGAAAGTCACGACGGGATGAAGCAGCAGATTTCGAATCGGTCATTGCAGGAGAATTCCAAAATGGGGAGGGAACGTATGAGTCATCTAGGTCCCTTCGACGGGATCAAGTTGAACGGGTTGGGTATTGTCCCACAGGGACGCCTTTTCTTCTTCCGTTGGTTCGACCAGCGGTCGGACGATTCGGAAACCGACACCGAGGGCATTCGTATGGTACCAGATGCTTTGGGGGAGTTGGGGATCTTCTTCTTTCCACTCGGCACTGGAGGCCACGCGGACGCTGCTCCGCAACTGCTCCGCGTCATCTTGCCAGCTGCCACCGCGAACAACACGTGGAAAAAGTACGGTGGGAATCTCGAGCGGGTTCTTAATTAGCTCAGAACCACGGCTGGCGTAGGTACCTTCATGGTACTGGTCCAAGACCCACTCGGAAACATTGCCGTGCATGTCATGAAGTCCCCACGGGTTCGGCTTCTTCTTGCCGACTTTCTCATATTCG